>CALDEP010000292.1 GCA_937942475.1 uncultured Aureispira sp. | reverse complement strand
CCAAATGGAGGAGACTATAGGTTAGAATCAACTTAGAGAAATCGCTTGGATACGGAATAAATTAGCCTATCGTTTAATAACAATTTCAATAATCTTAGCTTCTTTAGAAACGGCACTAATCTCCAAGTCATAAGTAGCATGTGCTTCATCAATTCTGAAAGACAAATTGCCTACAGTAGCAAAGGTTTGCGATTCGATTTCCGAACCGTGTACTTCCAAAGTACTATATTTTGTTACCAAATCACCAAAGGTCTGTCCTATATGAATGTCATCCTCTGTCTGCGCCAAAGAAGAAGTGACATAAATATCACCCACCAATTCATTGTCTACAGGGTCGGCTAAAAAATAAGCAAGCACCTTCTGTTGGGCATCCTTGATGTTATAAATTTCAAAATCGCCTTCTCCTGTTTGAAGCAAATCTTCTTCTATGATTGCTTTGTATTCTACAATTGGAGTACCAGGAACAACGGTCAAAAAAGAATTTTGAAAAATAATTAAAGGCACTTCTTTTTTTACTTCTTCTGGAATTCCTGTTGTTGGAGTCGTTATGTTGCTTATTGGATCTTTATCAACTTTCGTTTCGTTACAACTGATTAATAAGATGAAAAAGAAACTAAGTGTGAGGAGTATTTTTATAGTATTCATAGCGTTTTATTTTAATGCAATCTGATTTATTTTTTTCCATTGTAAGGAACTCGAAGAGTTTCTTTAGTCCCATCTTTTTTAGTCCCAACAAAAACCAAATCGCTATCACCAACTTTCATTTTCTCTAAGCCTAAGCTTAGGAAGAAATCAGCACTGATGATTTGATCTTCGATTAGAGTAGTACCATTTTTGACAATGGAGAAACACCAATTGGTCATCAAATTTTTCTCTTTTATGTTTTCCAAAACCATCGTATGCAAATACAATTCCTGATCCTTAAACGGAAGGTATTGTACCTCATATAAGGTATCTGTACGTAGAATAAGCTCGTTCGTAGTTTCTTTTAGCTGCGCTTGTTTGGGGCTTACTAAATTGACAAAAATGTCGCTTTGATGCGCTGCTATTTTACCTGCATAAGTAGAAGCATTGAGGGCTATGTATTTAGACGGTTTTTTAGGCGCTGGTTTTGTTATTTCAGGAACCGTTGTAGGAACCAAGGTATCTGTTTGTTCAGAAACCGCATTCTGGTTGTTCTCATTCGTACAAGAACAAGCAACAAGAGCTAAGAAGATAATCGTGGAGAGAAATTTCATAATGAATTAGGTGTTTTTAGTAACTCATGTTACGCAAAAAAAAAATTATGTTGATAAAATATCAGAATTAATCTATAAACTTGTTCTTAATGTTTAATGCTAAATTTTTAATGTTGAATGCTTTATAGCATAACAAACATTAAAAATTTAGCATTAAGAATTCAACATTAAAACAGTTCTTAAATAAGTAACAACGAGTTTTAACACTGAAAAAAAGGTTATTCGCAGGCCCATGAGAGAGTTCTTGCGTAACATCAGTTAGTAATAAAAAAAGCCCCGAAGGGCTTTTCTATTAAGTTTTTTCTAAAATGGTAAATCATCTGCAAAAGAATCTGCTGGTGGTTCAGCATCTGCTGATGGAAATGGTGCATCAGCCGCCGCAGGAGTTTCTGATCCTTTTTCTAAACGCCAAGCATTTACAGAGACGAAATAAACGTCTTTATTTTCCTTGTTGGTCCATTTGCGACCACGTACATTAAAATGAACTGTGATTTCTTCACCAACTTTGTGGTTGTCGATATCTTCACATTTAGCTTGTGTCAATTCAAATTTTACCATTTGTGGGTATTGCTCATCTGTTTCGATAACAAATTCACGTTTAGCAAAAGTATCTGTTACTTGTTGCTTGTCCATTATGGCAATGATTTTACCAGTTAGTTTTAATTCTGACATGATTAATATAAGTTGTTAAATTATTGAGTATTTTAGTTTTAATAGATGCTTGAAATACAAGCCATTATTTTTTTGCTAATCTATTCTAATGATTAGAACAGAACTATTTATACGAGTGCTAGACACAAAATGTGTCAAAAAACCTCACAAAAATACTAAAAAAATAAAATTTCCTGTCTTTCTAAGACGAAAATTGTAAAACAATTTGTTTTACGCTACTCCTTCTTCCGCTCCAGCCTCTTCTTGACCACGGAGTGCATTGATATTTTGAACTTCTTGATCTATAAAGTACAAGCTTTGACCACCTGTTCCAATTAGTTTTATTTTATCAAGAATCGTACGAATTTGCGCCTCTTCTTCTCTTTGCTCTGCTACATACCATTGTAAGAATAGTGTGGTAGAGTGATCGCTTTCCTCGTTGGAAATAGACAAAAGATCATAAATAGCACTGGTCACCCCTTTTTCTTGTTGGTAAACGGCTTTGAACAATTCTTGTACAGAATCGTATTCGCCTCTAGGTTGTTCTTGTGCAGAAATGACAGCATGTCCGTCCATTTCGTTTACATAATGGATGATTTTCATCATGTGCATTCTTTCTTCCGCAGATTGATCGTAAAAGAAAGTAGCACAACCATTTAGACCTTGTCTTTCGCACCAAGATGCCATAGCAAGATAAGAAGCAGAAGCATTTCCTTCTAATGCAATTTGTTTATTTAGAGCCTGTAATGTTTTTTCACTAAGCATAGTAATTCAATTTTTTGTGCCTTAAAATATAAAGTAATTCTAATCTCAAAAGGAGAGTTATACTATTATAACAGATAGAGTATTTTATTTGTTGCAATAAAAGTACTAAATTATAAAAGACGCAAAAGTACAATAATTATTATCGTTCTTTGACAAATCGTGTGGTAATAGTTTAAACCACTTTTTTTATTAAACTATATAAGTCGTAAGATTTAAGTAGAAAGTCGTATGTTTTCTTTTGATAATAAACGACTTACGACTTTCTACTTAAAACTTATATCCCAATTCATAGCTGTTAAAAAATAGCCTATGGTTTAAACTCCACACGATTTGCAAAAGAACCATTATTATTAATGATTGTGTTTTAATAAGTTCATTATTTGTTGTGCCTTGTCATCTAATTCTGGTTGACGTGGAGTAGGAGAGATTCTTTCCTCTAGCCAATCAAAGTAAACGGTCTCAAAGGCAGCCATTTCTTCTGTATTCATCCATTGAAAATCAATATGAATATAAACAGGAGCATTCAAAACAATGATATTACGCAACAAATCACGGAAATCAGAATTTTGGAATCGACTAGGCCAAGTTGGCAAAATAATACTAACTGTTAAAGAGTAAAAATCATTATCAGAATGTTTTTCGCTACCTTCTTGCTGTCTAGTCGTGAATTTTATTTTATCATAAATAGGCACCTCGCTTTTCTTGAAACTTCGAATATAATCAATAATATCTAGCAAGGCATCCTGAGCTTCCAATTCTGTTTTCAGAATTGCTGGATGTTTGGCAATAAAAACATCGTAATTATCTGCTAAGACAATCACATAGTTATTGTTTTCATCCTGTCTAATGGTATAATTTTCACGGAAAGTCCCCACATTAATGATCTCATCACTGTAAGTACGTTGCTTGTCAATATTACCAAATTCATAACTTTCTAAGATGATACCATCTTGGTCGTCTGTCAAAACAAAACCATGTTGATCTTGTGCTTGTGGACGAAGTAAAATATGCTCTAGAATATGCATTCCCTCAGAATAACGGTTGAGTTTGTGCAAATATTTAATTAATTTTTCAATCTCTGTACGAGCTGCTAAGCGAGTAGAAACTTCTCGAATTTTGAAAACACCTAATTTTCGTTTTCCTTTATAATAAATACTGAAAGACTGCTTGTCTTTGGTTGGAAGAACGATATAATTATGACTAAGAATACCTTGTGACATTAAATTGCGAATCAACTCATTTCTAGAATTGGCACGGAAAACAAAAAGTCTACTATAATCAATGGTATCTTCCTCCTCAGAATCATCTTTAGAAGCGTCCATATCTTCTACTTCATCCTCTTTATCCTTCTGATCTTCTTCCGATTTGGCGACATCATCATCCAAATCTTCGTCTGTATCCTCTTCTCGAAGCGTATTTCGCAAACGATCTAACTCATCTTTCAAGTCGTCATCCAGTTCCTCTTCATTGATTCCAAAGGTATTTTGAATTTCATACAAGGCATCCAAATGAATAAATCCTTCTTTGGTATCTTTAGGGACAAAATCAACGATCGTTTTTAAATCATCAAAAAAGTCGTCATCATCGTCTTTTCCATTAAATGGAGAAAGCAAGGACTCATTGCCAGACAATTCTATATTCAGCAACAAACTAGCTCTTTTTTCTAAGCCAGAAACGTTCCATTCATCCAAGGTCTGACCTAAATAATCAAAGCCTTTCCCTTTGTTTTTACTAATGTTAACATAGTTCTGAAGGAACTCAATTTTAGCATTAATCAATTCAATTTCAGGGTTCGTTTCATCGTCATCGTGTCCGACCCCTACATAGTCCGATACTTTTAGTAAAAAGTCGGTACTGAATTGCTCTCCAAAACGACCTAATAAATGATCCAAGAATCGGTTTCTACGATCAATAAACGGGTCAAATTCCTTTGTGACTGCGGCAACTTTTTCGTTGAACAATTCCAAGGTCTTATCCTTAGCGTCTTCCAAAGAATAGTCTTTATTAGAGGCTACATGTTCTAGTGTTGGGCTAAAAATAAGATCAAACACGCCAGGAAGATCCTTAGGCGTATTGCTATAATAGGTTCTATCAATTGTTTTATCAATAGAAAAAAGTTTTCGAACATTGGCTAATTGCTCTAAATAATTGGATAAGGTTTGTTCAAAAAAGAACAAATAACCTCTCAATTGTTTAACCATTGCAACACGCTCACGAGTAGCTTGTGCATGGTCTGGCAATCCTAATTCATTCACCCCATAAGTAACAGGAAGAGCGTTTTGTAAAGAGTCATAATGAGCGACTTCTTTTAAACTAATCGTAGATGGAAAATCTTTTTCGTGATAAAGCATTTTCATCTGATATCCCTTCTTATAACGAGCATATAAAGAGTACAACAATTGGTTAGCCGTATTTAGGTCTAACTCATAATTTAGTGCCCCTCTAAAAAACTGCAAAGGATAATCGCTTCCATTAGAATAACGTTCGTCAATCGTATCCATGTCCAAGACAGGATAGGTGTTTTGACGAATCGGAATGACGTCACTATCGACAGGAATTCCATTTTTGTCTACACGGAAATAAGTAATGCGTCGAATGCCTTCTACACTTTGTACAATTTCAATCAATTTGGAAACATAGACTTCTTGCGTCATGCCCTTCAAATCTGATTTTAAAATCAAACCATGTACTGGCGGAGGACCATCAAAGGCTTCATCAACAGAATATCCTCTATCAATCAAATCCTCCAAGGTATGAAATTGGATGGAAGGATTAAGATGTTCTTCTAAACGAAATAAAGCCTCGGCTAACAACTCTTCTGCAATCGCTTCAGAATTGATGTCGATGTCTGCAAAAATTTCAATTTTATCCACCTCTAAAACTTGGATAGACTCAATGTCTTCACACAAGTTTCGGTGATTATTATAGAGCGCAAAAACCTCTTCTTTAATTCTTCGAATGCCTTCTTCTGTACGAGCCGTTTCATCAATTTGCAATAAAATACGATAAAGCCCTTTAATGCCTTGCATATTATCACGCACAGGTTCTACCCAAGCATTTTTTACATATTGAACACGGTCAATAATTAAAATACGATAATCATCCTGTGTGACAGGATTGGTTGGCAAAATCTCTACCGCATCGTAAAATGCGTTGTTGATTTCTTCTCGTTTTTTTCTAGATTGAGAATTGAGTAAATTCTGAATGGGAGTTGTTGCACGTTTATTGATCTTTGACATCGTATCACAGAGTTGTTCCATGATGGTAATACCTGGATCATGTGTATTGTAATCCGTCCAAACATCGCCAGAGAGTTGTTGCATAAAATCCAACCAAACTTCTTTTAATTGTTCTCTTTCTAATGTTTTGGGTGTTTGTGTATTTAGATTAAATTGATCTTGCATAGGTGTTTTGTACAAAAGTTGCCTTATAGCGTTCTAAATGATACCATATTAATTATGGATTTAGCATTGGGCTATTTGTACCCTTCACTGACTAAATTTTTTATCATTTTATAATAGAATAGAAAAGTAAGAAATAATTAGCAATTATGAATATGAATAGCCAATTGTTTTTGATTTCGTCTAAATTATTTGCAATGTATTTTTTTGATAA
>CALDEP010000291.1 GCA_937942475.1 uncultured Aureispira sp. | reverse complement strand
TCTTTGATGCCAAATGTGTTAGGACAGCCTAAACCTTATTTTTATGTACCTAAAGAAAAAAGCATTCAACAAAGTGAAACAGAGTCTTTTTCTAGTATAAATTCCTTGTTATATTATCCGTATCAATGGGTGTTTCGCTATCAGGTGAAGTTCAAAAAATCGTCCATGTTGAGTGTGGTTAAAGATCGGGTCTTAAAAGGGAATATTGCTCATAATGTTTTTGAAGAGTTGTTTAATGCTATTAAAGCTTCTGAAGAAAAATGGGCAAAAGAACAAGTTTTAGATTGGGTGGGAGAACATATTTCAGCCTTGTTTGAGCGAGAAGGAGCTGTTTTGTTGATGTATGGACAGGAAGCAGAGCGCATTGGATTGACCAATAAAATCAAACAAGCGGCTTGGGCATTGGTCTTTGCCATTCAAGAGAATGGTTGGACGATTGTGGATACAGAATTGCCGATTAGTGGTAAAGTGGCGACACAAGAATTAAAAGGAATTGTGGATTTGGTCTTGCAACGAAAAAAGGGCAATGATTATGAAAAAGCAATTGTGGACCTAAAATGGGGTGGAGCGACCTATCGAAAAGATCAACTGAGAAATGGAGAAGATTTGCAATTGGTGATCTATTCCAAATTATTAGATCAACACGAAAGTTGGGCGCACACTGCTTATTTTATTATTGAATCAGGAAAAATTATTGCTCGAAATAATTTGGCTTTTGATAGCGCAGAAGTGGTCGCACCTGAGGCAGATTTTCGAGAAGTGCATCAAACGATTTGGAATCGAATCGAGAAGACGTACCAATGGAGAATGAATCAAATCAAGGAAGGCGAAATAGAAGTTCGAACAGAATTAACACATGAAGAACTAGAAGAGTTGATTAATCAAAATGCAATGGACCCTTCTGAATTCATGGATTTGCTAGAAATGAAACGTGGAAATGCAAAGTACGATGATTATCAGGTTTTAATTAATTTGGTGCGATAAATGGCGTGTTTTTTTAGTTCTGAATGCACATTAATAAAAAATAGTTATTATAAATAATCTAAGCCATGTTCACTTTTAAGAAAAAGTACTTCCTATTAACTATTCTGCTCTTTATTATTGAAGTGTTGATTGCTCTGTTTGTCAGAGATCGTTTTATTCGACCTTATGGGGGCGATTTTCTAGTGGTGATTTTGATTTATTGTTTTCTTAGAACTTTTATTAACCAATCTCCGCTTCGTCTTGCCATTTTTACCTTAATTTTTTCTTTTGCAGTTGAAATTGCTCAATATTTCAAAATTGTAGAAATCCTTGGGCTAAAAGGGAATCGCTTTGCTGAGATTGTTATAGGGACAGGTTATAGCAATCATGATTTAGTTGACTATACACTTGGCGTACTCGTTTGCTATTTCTTTGATCGTTCTCAAGAAGCATAAAAAAGAAAAAATAGGATTGGATCAAGTCTTGATTAATTTAGTTCGATGCTGCTTTTTTTGTAGCTTTGTTTCTACCCAATAAAAGCCTTCCCAAAACACGATTTTATTCAAAATAAAAATAAAAGGCGTATTAAAAAAGACTTAAAAAAGGTCTTTAAATTTGCCTAGTCGCTTATGAAAAAACTATTCTTACTAGATGCTTTTGCATTAATATATCGAGCACATTTTGCGTTTATTAGTAGACCATTAATTAACTCCAAAGGTCTGAATGTCTCTGCGATTACAGGTTTTACCAATACACTTTGGGAAGTTCTCAAAAAAGAAAAACCAAGCCATATTGCGGTTGTTTTTGATTTGCCTGGTCCAACATTTCGACATGATATGTATGTGGAGTACAAAGCGAATCGTGAAAAACAACCCGAGGACATTACAACGGCCATTCCTTACATCAAAGATATTATCAAAGCCTTTAACATTCCTGTTGCTTTTTGCGAAGGTTATGAAGCAGATGATGTCATTGGAACGTTGGCAAAACAGGCAGAAAAGGAAGGTTTTGATGTTTATATGATGACGCCAGATAAGGATTATGCACAGTTGGTTTCTGACAAAGTATTCATGTACAAACCTGCTAGAATGGGGAAAGGTGTGAGTATTTTGGGCGAAAAAGAGGTCTTGGAAAAATGGCAAATTAAACGAGTCGATCAGGTGATTGATGTATTGGGTTTGCAAGGGGATGCCGTGGATAATATCCCTGGAATCAAAGGTGTTGGTGCCAAAACAGCGGTGAAATTATTAGCAGAATTTGATAGTATCGAAGGCATTTTAGCCAATACAGATAAGTTAAAAGGCAAGCTAAAAGAAAAAGTAGAAGCAGGGCACGAAGCTGCTTTGATGTCTAAAAAGTTAGCAACAATTGAGTTGAATTGCCCCATTCAGTTTGATGCAGAAAAATATAAAATACAAGCATTTAATACAGAGGCACTCAAAGAGCTGTTTTCAGAGTTAGAGTTTAGAACGCTGATGAAACGTATTGTTGGCGCTTCTGCTGCTCCTGCTGAAGGTACGCAAACCGATCTTTTTGGGAATGTTGTTGCGAGTAAGTCGTCTACAAAAAAAGCGCCTTCCAAAGAGGGCAGTATTGCTGATAAGCACATTGCTAATGTGGACCATGAATATCATTTGGTAGAAACGGCTGAAGCACGTGCAGCATTAATTACGATGCTGAGTGCCGAAAAGATCTTCTGTTTTGATACCGAAACAACGGGTTTGAATGTCAGTGAAGCGGAGTTGGTTGGAATTGCTTTTTCGATCAAAGCACATGAAGCGTATTATGTGCCGATTCCTGACAATCAGGAAGCAGCGAAACCTATTGTCGCAGAATTTAAAGCACTCTTTGAAAACGCTGCGATTGAAAAAATAGGACAAAATATCAAGTATGATATACTCATGCTGAAGTGGTATGATGTGGAGGTGAAAGGTAAATATTGGGATACCATGCTCATGCATTATTTGTTGGAACCAGAGAGTCGCCACAATTTGACTTATTTGTCAGAGTCTTATTTGGATTATTCGCCTGTTGCGATCCAAACCTTGATTGGTAAGAATGGAAAGAATCAGCTTTCTATGCGTGATGTTGCTCCTGAAAAAATTAAGGAATATGCAGGAGAAGATGCCGACATTACTTTGCAAGTGAAATTAGAGTTGGATAAATTATTGGATGGTGATTTGCTCAAATTATACAATGAAATAGAAGAGCCATTGGTAGATGTTTTGGTTGAAATCGAATACAATGGGGTTAATTTGGATGTGCCCTTTTTAGAAAATTATTCTAAAGTATTGGATGACGAAATTATAATTATCAAGAAGAAAATATTTGATGCAGCAGGTCTAAATACTTTTAATTTGGATTCTCCTAAACAAGTAGGAGAGGTGTTGTTTGGTAAATTAGAAATTCCTTATCGTTGGAAAAAAACGAAAACAGGACAATTTTCTACAAACGAAGAAAAGTTATCTGAATTAGCAGAAAAACACGAAATTGTTGCCGACTTATTGGTCTATCGTTCTATGGCAAAATTGAAATCTACCTACGTAGATGCTTTGCCAAGATTGATTAGTAAAAAAACGGGGCGCATACACAGTTCTTTCAATCAAGCTCTAACAGCAACAGGACGTCTGAGTTCTCAAAATCCAAACTTACAAAACATTCCAATTCGTTCGGAACGAGGAAGAGAAGTGCGTAAAGCTTTTATTCCAAAAGATGACCAACACATTTTGTTGGCAGCGGATTACTCTCAAATAGAATTGCGTTTGGTGGCGGAAATTAGTGGGGATAAAGCCATGATTCAAGCCTTCCAAGATGGACTTGATATTCACCAAGCTACTGCGGCTAGAATTTATGATGTGCCTTTAGAGGAAGTAACAAAAGAACAGCGTTACAATGCAAAAACGGTCAACTTTAGTATTATTTATGGTGCTGGAGCAACGAATTTGTCTAAGAATTTAGGCATCAAACGCGCAGAAGCACAAAAGTTGATTAGCCAGTACTTTAATGAGTACGAAGGCTTGAAAAACTATATGGAAAATGTCGTGACAAAGGCTAGAGAAGATGGTTATGTAACGACCTTGAAAGGTAGACGTCGTACTTTGAGAGATTTGACGTCTCAAAATTCTATGATGCGTTCTCATGCTGAAAGAAATGCCGTTAATACACCCATTCAAGGTTCGGCTGCCGATATGATTAAGTTGGCGATGATCAAAATTCATAAGGCAATTCAAGAAGCAGGTTTACAAACAAAAATGACTTCTCAAGTACATGATGAGTTGATTTTTGATGTTCCTTTGGAGGAGTTAGAACAAGCAAAAGTATTGATTAACGAACACATGAAAAATGCCTTGCCTGGTCTGGAAGTTCCTATTTTGGTCGGAATGGATACTGGAGCCAATTGGTTGGAAGCGCATTAGATCCGTATATTGTCAGAGACTTTACTTAAAAAATGCGGTTCTTTGACAATTTTTGCCGCAGCCTACTTTTTTTCTTTTTCACAACAGTAGGGTTTTGGTCGTAAGTTATAAGTAGAAAGTCGTAAGTTGTTAACTGTCAATAACTTTACTTGCTACTTATAACTTACGACTTATAACAAAAATAGCAAAATCGAAGCCATTTAGCATAGGCTGGCAAAAATTGTCAGAGAACCAAAAATGCTTACAAGGTTATTATAAAAATAACTTTGTAAGCATTTCTAATTCATTGAGGTGTGAGATCAGTTTTCTAGATTTAGATTGTTTTTTGACGCTTTTAATTCTCAGAACAAACTGATACAATTGGTCTTTATCATTCAATTCTACCAAATCCAATAATTCTACCGTCAGTATATTGTTAGGAATGGTTTTATAGATTTTAATTAAAGGTTCGTGCTCTAAATAACGTCTACTTTGTTCAAAATAGCCGTACATCATGGCAAAGGTTCCAATGGCATCATAAACCCAAGTAGAATTTTCATCGCTCTCTTTAAGAAACTGCTCGGTAAGTTGAATTAATTGTAATGGATTTGGATGTTTTTTCTTTGAAAACAAGCCCGTATAAGCCATCAACTCATATATAAAATAGGGCGTATCTTTCTTAACAGAAGCATTTGATTGTTGAAGCTCTTTTAGGTCTTTGGTATATTTTAAGACGGCTTCATATTCTTTTGCTCCCCAACAGCACAAGAGTATGTTGTGAAAATCATTCCCTGAACGACTAATATAGATCGTACTATTTTCTTGGCGCAATTCCTCTTCTTTAAGAATACAAGAATAACTTTTTTTGGTGTTCCCTTTTTGATACCAGTAAAGTGCCTGGCTGAGTAACAGAGAATCCATGATATGGAATCTGTGATTGGGAACGTGGTGAATCATCGGTATATTAGGATGTTCCAAGAGTGTTTTTTCTAATTGATTCAAATGGCGAGTTAATACATTTCCTGTTTTATATACAATGGTTTGTATATGGCTTCCAACCGTAAAGCCGACATAATGGTAAATTAAACTAAACCGTTTATGTTCTTTTAGAGCCGTTGCTTTACGTCTCATTTTGTTGATAACATGCGTGTAATGTGTGGTAAAGTCGTCGTAATTATAGGCATTAATAATCTTTAATCGAAAGGTATTAACATAGTTTTTGAACTTATAAAGTGTATGAAGTAAGTCATTTGCGGTATCTAACTTTTCGATGTAAGCTGCGATTTCATCTATATTGAAGGCTTGATTGAAATGTAGGGCAGAAATAATGAGATTGATCAACTCAGGTAAAAGCTCAAACAGGTTGTCATCCCAACACTTTTGTTCTAGTTTTTTAGCTTTCTCCAAGACATAAGTATCTTCGTTTTTTAACAACAAAAGTTGTAAAAACTTTAACTCTGTCTCTTCATTGGTAGAGCTCTTTAAAGTGTTTTTTAGCACTTGGAGTAAATGAAGATGCAAGGTGCGTCTTAGTTTATAAAACCGATTGATGAGTGTTGTGCTTTCAATGTTCTGCGACTTATCGGCATAAATGACCTGTATAGCCTTTTGTGTCGAGACATATCCCATTTCCTCTAAAGCTTGAACGTAGCACAACATCTTAGGCGATTTTTTAAAATCGACCTGTAATTGTGCCTTATTAGCAGCCGTTAATTCCTGATAAAGGTATTTTATTTCTTTGTTCATTATAAAAAATGTTTTATTAACATTTCTAATTCATTTAGGTGTAAAAGCACATCTTGATGTGGCATTTCTTTTTTGCAGCGTTTTATTCTCAAGCGAAAATCAATTAATTGCTGGCGATCTTTAGATTCAAGGACATCTAGTAATTCTAAGGTTGGAATGTTCTTGGGATTTTGATAATATTCTGCAAGTAAGGGAGGATATTCCAAGAAGGCTCGGCTTTCTTTGTACAAGCCATAGAGCATCGCAAATGTTCCTACAACGCTATAAATCCAAGCAGAATTCTCATCCGCATCTGCTAGAAACTTTTTTGTAAGTTGAATTATTTTTGTTGGCTCTTGGCATTTCTGACGAGGAAACAAGCCCGTATAAGCTAACAAATCATAAACAAAATAAGGCGTTTCGTGCTTGATAGAGGCATTAGAAAGTTGAAATTCTTTTAGTTCTTGGCTGTATTTTAAAAGGGCTTGAAATTCTTTTGCTGCCCAACAACATAGTAAAATATTATGGAAATCAGCACCAGATTCAATGACATATTCGTTGGGATTCGCTTCTTTTAATTGTGCTCGTTCGAGTATTTGCTGATAACTTTTAGCCGTGTTTTGTTTGTTAAACCAATAAATGGCTTTATTGATTAATAAGGAATTCATATCATGAAACCGATGATTAGGAATATAACGACTGATCGGCATATCAGGGTTTTCGCTCAGTAGTTTGTCCAATTGATTTAGATGCCGAGTTAATACATTACTTGTTTTGTGTACAATGCCTTGCAGTTGACTGCCGATAGAAAAACTGACATAATGGTACATCAAATTAAACCGAACATGTTCTTTTAATGCCTTTGCTTTACGCCTCAATTTGCTAATCGTGTTGTTGTAGTGTTCTGCTAATTCAGTATGATTATAACCATCATTAATCTTTAATCTAAAGGAGTTAATATGATGCTCAAATTTTCGGAAGGTATATAGCAATTCATTGGCGGTCTCTAATTTATCTACATAAACTGCAATTTCTTCTAGATCTCTAGATTTATGCAAATGCAAGGCAGAGACCATCAAACTCATTAACTGGGGCAACAATTCAAATAAATTGTTTCGCCAACATATCTTTTCTAATTTTTTAGCCCTTTCTAAGACAAAAGCGTGTTCGTTTTTTATTAATAATAACTTCAAAAACTGTAGCTCAGTTTCTTCATCTGTCGAGCTTTTTAAGCGATTTTTTAATTGCTTGAGCAAGTACAAACGCAAGATGCCACGCAATTTGTAAAAGCGATTTATGAGCACATTATCATCCACAAGATCCTGTTCCACTTCGTAAACAACCTTGATGGCTTTTTGAGTGCTCAGTAAATTAGATGCTTCTAGGGCTTGAATGTAGAGGAGCATTTTGGGAGATTGCTCAAAATTTTCTAAGAGCTGTTTTTTATCAGAAGTAGATAATTCTTGATAGAGGTGTTTTATTTCTTTATTCATGCTGTCTGTTGTTTTGGATGGAATTTATCCAATAACTGTTCCTGTTTGTTTTGAAAAAAAATATGAGTTTGATTTTTTTCTTTTAACTAATTGATAGTTAGTTTTTTACTTTTTTTAATAAAAAAAAGTAAGTCTATCGATGTATGGTATGTTTTTACTAAAAATCTAATACAGAACAAGAGGGGCAATTTTTGTCTTATATTGTTGAAATTAAATTAAATTAACAATTCAGTAAGTAAATTAAATTTAGATCTTTTACTTTGGAAACCCAACCCAATAGCCTCAATTTATAGAAGGTTGGTTACTGCTTAAAATTATAAATATTATGAAAGTAAGTTTAATCGTTCTTTTTTATCTGACTCTTTGTGTTCGTTTATTTGCCCAGGATTTTGAGTGGGCGAAGAGTGTGGGAGGAACAGGATCAGATTTTAGCTTGCCTATTCTTAATACAGACAATAGTAAGCTTTATATTTTTGGCTCTTTTGAAGGAACAGTAGATTTTGATCCAGGACCAGGAGTATTCAACCTTACATCAAATGGGAATAGTGATTTTTTTATACAAAAATTAGACACTAGTGGTAATTTTATATGGGCTAAATCAATTGGGGGGATAGGACATGAAAGAGCTTTTTCTGCAAAATTAGATGTCAATGATAATATTTATATAGCAGGAGAGTTTAGTGCTGTGGTAGATTTTGATCCTAGTTCGGTAGGAGTAACTGATTTAATGTCAAGCGGTTCTAATGACTTATTTACTCTGAAATTAGATAGTGCCGCCAATTTTATATGGGTCAAACAAATAGAGACGCCTACTTATGAAAATATTAGTGGAATTTTAATTGATGATAAAGAGGATGTTTATACTATCGGGACATTTAGAAATACAGTAGATTTTGATCCAGGACTAGGGGTATTCAACCTTACTTCAAATGGTCGTTTGGACTTTTTTATACAAAAATTAAGTACGAATGGTGATTTTATATGGGCTAAATCAATTGGAGGACCTGATGATGATGAACCAAGTAGTGTAGATTTAGATTCTAAGAGTAATATTTATGTAACCGGTAAATTTGCTTCACAAGTAGACTTTAATCCAGGATTAGGTGTTTATAACTTAATAGGAAATTATGCAGGTTGTTTTATTCAGAAATTGGATAGTGCAGGTAGTTTTTTATGGGCAAAGAATCTAGAAGGAGGAACTGGAGCTTATGGTATAAATCCTTACAGTATAAACGTGAGTAATTTAAATGGTATTTATATAACAGGGCAGTTTGGTTCTGGAGATTTTGACCCAGATACGACTAGTGCTTTTAACCTTTATACCAATGGAGATAGAGATGTTTTTATACAAAAATTAGATACAAATGGGAATTTTATATGGGCTAAACAAATGGGAGGAACTGGGTTCGATGCAGGCTCTTCTATTGCTACAGACATTAACGATAATGTATACCTCACAGGATTTTTTGAGTCGCAAGTAGATTTTGACCCAGGACCTGGAGTGCTTAATCTTACTTCGAATGGGAGTGATGATATTTTTTTACAAAAGCTAGATGCAAATGGTGACTTAATATGGGGAAAAGGAATAGGAGGAACTGGATCGGATGGCGGTAATATTATTGTAGATGTTAATAATAATATATACATGGGAGGTTATTTTAATAATACAGTAGATTTTGACCCAGATACTATGATGTATCCGTTATCTTCTAATGGTACTACCGATGCTTTTGTATTGAAATTAAGCCAATCTTGTATTCCGACCACAGGAACAGATACCCAAATAGCTTGTAATTCTTACACTTGGATAGATGGCATCACGTACACCTCAAACAATAACACAGCGACCGATACACTCACAAATATAGCTGGTTGTGATAGTATTGTTACACTTGATTTAACAATATGGGGATCTAATCTTATGCCTTATCAGGAAGATTTTACGGGAACATTTCCTCCTGTAGCAACGTCTGTTCTAAATCCAGATAATTCAGCGACATGGCTTGGTGGTGTTCTGACCGCAACGAATGGTTCTACTAATGATGTAATGTATATAGAATACGCTACTTATAACGCACCAGGTCAAAAGGACTATTTTGTTTTACCTTTATTGGATTTGGACACCTTGACAATTGCAGAATTGTCATTTGATATTAGTTATAATCCTTATAGTGCGGTCAATTCAGATACAATAGCCGTTGAAGTATCAATAGATTGTGGACTTAGCTATCAAACTATTTACAAGAAAGGTGGTTTAGATTTATCTATTGATAATAGCTATCTAACCAGTGTTTGGATTCCAGATAATACAGCAGATTGGCGGAAAGAAAGAATTGACTTGAGTGCTTATTTGGGTAGCAATATTTTAGTGCGATTTGTTGGAATTAACGGCTATGGGAATAATTTATACCTAGATAATATTAATGTAGGAGCGCCAGTAACGACAAATGTAATAGAAGTACCAAAGACTGAAATTATCAAAGTTTATCCTACTCCAACGAAAGATTATTTAACGGTAGAATTAATAGAAAATAGCCAAAATGTCAAATTGCAAATAGTAGATATAAATGGTAGAGTTGTCTTGAGTAAAGCATACCAAGAGCAATCGAAAATTCAATTATCGGTTGAACACTTAACAACAGGTATCTATTTTTTGAAGATTGAATCTAGCCAAGGAGTACAAATGGCTAAGATGCTTAAAGAGTAATCTGAATTTAATGCTTATTTAGAAAAGGAAGTAAATTCATTTTATGAAAAAAAATAGCCTCAGAAAATTCTAAGGCTATTTTTTTATCTTATTTCTGTGCATAAACGACGCATTTTGTTTCAAAGAATTCTTCTTCAAAAAACTTACTCATCGGATAAATTTCAGTGTAAGCATCTTTACCCAAGGCTTTGGCTTCTTCGGTCGCTCGGTCAATTCCTTTCAGTGCCCAAATTCCATTTGGA
>CALDEP010000290.1 GCA_937942475.1 uncultured Aureispira sp. | reverse complement strand
TTCGTTTTGAGTAGCAGCTGCAACATGCGTATAAACACATTGTCCCATACTATTCATCACACGAATGGTTACCTCAGACGTTTCCTCTAAAGTATATTTTAAGGTAATGCCACGCTCAAATGGATTTGGCATTGTTTCTACGGTAAAGGTATTGCCATCAACATCTACTACAGACGTATATTCATCAATAACACTAATTGGAGTATTGGTAATAACAGGCGCATTGTAATCAAAGTAAATGGCAGCTGTATTTTCGATTTGCGTTCCAACTGGCAAACCTGCAATTCTATTGATTTTGAATTTCACAAAACCCATACTTGCTTCAAAGTCAGTTGTTGAATCTGGCAAATAGATGTTATTAAAGGTAAATACAAGGATATTACCATTTTCTAGCGTTACATCTGCATTGTGTTTGGTATCAATTTCACGAACTGTTTCGGGTAATAAGTTAACATCCAAAGTATCGCGAATCACAACAACGTGTGCTGGTGCTGTTCCTGTATTTTGGAAACGAATCGTATATTCCAACTCTTCATCTGTGGTATAAATAATACCACCATTCCAAGCATCTCCAGTATGATAAGGCTCTACTTGCTTGTCATTTGGATCCCAAGAACCTACAATCGTTGTATATTCTCCATCGGTATTATCAGCAGGAGTCGCATCGCCAGCTAGTGGTAATATATCGGCAGTTCCTAGTAAGCCTGTTCCCAATGTAGCATTGGTTGGTACTGTAAATTTAACGTCTAAATAACGACAAGCACCAGGGTTCAAATTACTGAAAGACCAGTAAAATTTATGTCCAGCAATATCGTGGAAAGTCAAAGTAGATCCCCAACCTGTGATAGATTCAAAACCTAACAAACTGTTGTAATCATACTCTACCGTTCCATTCATGATGGTATTTCCTCTGTTACAGTACTTGATTCTAGTGTAATAACCAAATCCAGGAGTGGCATTGCTATAATCCCACAAATCAATGTTTAAATCTTGTACTGGAGGATTTGTCAAATAGAAGTTGTTGTAGTAATAACCGCTTCCTGTTGCATTAACGGTTGCTGTTCCACCAACAGGGCATACTACCGTTGTTGTTAATGGAGAAGTATTTATATACTCTACCGTATAAGTACCAGCTGTTGATACATTAAACGTATAACGACCATTTGAATTGGTAAATGTTGTCAATCCTAAAGGCTGTAAGCGAACCATTTCGTAAGGCAAAGCCAAACCTGGTGTACAGGTTCCCGTCGCTGAAACATCATAAACATAGCCTCTAATGACGATATTTGTATTGATAATTGACAATTGATAATCTCTATCAAAAACACAACCTGTCGCAGGATCTGTAATTGAAACGGTATACCATCCAGCAGATAAATTGCTAATATCTTCTGTTGTTGCGCCATTACTCCAAGCAAAGGTTGGATTAACGACACCTGATACCGTAATATCAATGGCACCGCCTGTATTAGAACTGTTTGGATTGGTAATATTTCTTGCTACTGTAATAGCCGTTTGTCCACCAACAACCATGTTCGAGATTTCTAATTCACAACCATTGTTGTCTGTAATATTAACCGAGTATTGTCCTGGGTAAATAGCATACAAATCTTTCACATTAGCATTCCCATAAGACCATTGATAATTAAAAGGTAAAGAACCTCCTGTCATGGTCAAATCAATAGCACCATTTTTATTGTTACAAGTTGCATCCGTCACAACATACGTTGCAGTAACAGGTGTAGGATTAGGCACGACATAACTAGTAGAATCAAAACAACCATTGGCATCTGTAATCGTTACATAATAACTATTTCCAGGTACGATGTTGATAATACTTTGATTGGTTGCACCATTATCCCATAAGAAAGTGTAAGGTGTTGCACCATCAATTGGCGCTGCGGTCAAGTAATCTGGTTGGCAAGTAGATTCAGGTGAGATCGCAGCTATAATTTGCCCTGCATCTAAAATGTCTACTGTTTCTATGATAACACAAGATCCATTGGTAACGGTCACCGTGTATGTTCCTGCTGCCAAACCGTTGATAGTAGGTGTTGTTGCTCCATTGCTCCAAGCAAAGGTTGGACTTGTCATTCCATAATCATATACGGTAGCAGAACCATTGCTCAAGCCACAACTGGCATCAACAGATGTAAATTCAATAAACTCTCCTACTGGGATCGTATCACTATACCTACAGCCCGAAAAGTTTATCACTTCTACAATATGAAAGCCTGCGGCAATTCCTGTAATGTCTTCTGTCGTAGCACCTGTTGGAGACCACAAGTAAGAGGAAACAGATCCTGATACCGTTAAATTTATCGCTCCATCACTATTTCCACAAGTAGCATCTGTTACTACAGAAGAAAATGTAAGGTTGTTTGATAAATTGCTTGCCAAAAGTGTATCTACACCAAAACAACCATTCACATCCGTTACCGTTACACTATAAAGAGCGGTTCCTGGCTGTACATTAACATTAGGCGTTGTTGCTCCTGTATTCCACAAGTAGGTGTAACCATGATAAGGTGGATTCCAACCTGTAGCAGCACCTCCATAAGCGGAAGCACTTAACATATCAGAAATACAAGCATTTTGAGAAGAATCTGAGATATAAACATTAACCATACCTCCATCTGAAACCGTTGCTGTTTCTATCAATACACAAGCGCCATCAGTCACAGTTACGGTATACGTTCCTGCTGATAAGCCACTAATCGTTGGCGTTGTTGCTCCTGTACTCCAAAGAAAAGTAGGGCTAGTTAAGTTTTGTGTGTTTGCTGTAATTGCTCCATTAATTTGTCCACAACTCATATTAGAAAGATCCAAATTTACTTGTGGACCATCTACATTAATCAATGAATAGTAAAAATAACAGTTGTTAGCATCTCTAATGCTTACTTGAGCCGCTCCTACTCCTACGTTTACTGGATCTTGAACGGATTGTCCACTCGCTACACCATTCCAATAATAAGTGTAAGGTGCAACACCTCCAATTACGGTCAAATCAATTGAACCATCATTATTATTACAAGTAGCAGCAGTTGTGCTATGAGTAGCAGAAAGTGGCGCGCTAGAAGGCGTAACCGTTGTGCTTCCTGCTCCTGTACAACCATTCACATCGGTAACGGTTACAGAATAAACACCAGGTGCTGGGCTTTGAATCGCATCTTGTGTGCTTCCATCGCTCCATAAATAAGTTAGAGGATAAGCAACAGGCCAACCTACATTAGCCGATAAACGTCCGCTACAAGAGTAATAGGTTGGTGTAAGGGGGACACCTGTTGGCGAAGGTGCCAAATAAGTAGTCGCCGTATAAGTACAGGTAGTCGGGTCTGTTATCGTTACGCTATAGTTCCCTGAAGGTATGTTGTATAAAGAACGAGTCGTAGCCCCTGTGTTCCAAAGGTATGTTGAACCTGAATAATAGGTAGTTCCTGACGCATAAATGGAACCTGTATTAGAGGCTGGACAAGCTGGTTGTCCTTGCGTGATAACGGTATACGCATTTGGACACTGTCCAAAAGCCACTCCTCCTAAGCCCCAAAAGCAGGCTATAAGTAGTGTTAGTAATTTGTTTTGAATCATAATTGAAAGTGTAGTTTGGTTATTTTAATTAAGTAATACCTCTAAAATAACACCTTCCATCATCAATTGCACAGACAATTATCCTTAAAAATTATTAACATTAATAAAAAATAATTTCATAAAACCAATACAAACAATACATTGAACTAAAAACAAACAATAAAACTTATCTTTACAGATCTCTTAATAAGCTTAAAAAAAGATTTAAAAATCAATCTTAAATCGCACATTAAAACGTCTAGAGGTCAAAACATTAGGAATCGCATAACTTCTATTAGAAAAATCTTTGATCCAAGTGTTGGAAGCAACGTTTTTCACGTCCATTAAATTAAAGACTTCAAAGCTAAGCCAGATGCCTCGGATGCCTCGTAAGGCATGTCGAGATTTTTTCTTGAAAAGGGCTTCATTTCCATCGTACTTTTTCTCAATGTGAATTTTACGATCCCAAAGACCAAAGGATGCGCCAATATCAATTCTATGATAAGCGGCAAAACGGTAAGAGTTTCTAAATTCTACGTTGTTTTCTGGAATTCCAAAAGGTAAACCTGTTCCTACTGTAAAAGCCAAGTTCAATCTTGCCCAAGGAGCATTAGGGAAATCATCTTGAAAGTACATAGAAAAGATGACTAATTGATCGGTTGCTTTAGGCGCATCTGAAAAATAAGTGGTATCAATCGTCGTCCCGTTCAAGGATCTAACCGCATGATCCACCCCATTAAAGGATTCTCTAGCCCTTAGGAAAGATAAGTTAATCCAAGACTCTAGACCATCTACCAATTCACCATTCAACCTCAAATCCAATCCTGCAACATATCCTGTTGCCAAATTATCACCATAATAATGAATACGAACGTTATCAATATCGTAAGGAATCAAATCCCATTGATGCTTGTAATAGGCTTCTGTAATAAACTTAAATCGACGTTTGAACATGATAAAATCCCAAACAACACCACCCAATACATGTATTGATTTTTGTGCTTTAACATTGGTATTTACATTCCCATCTAAATCACGCAATTCTCTATAAAAAGGCGATTGTTGGTAAAATCCAGCTGCCAATTTAAAGGTCAAATCTTTTGTTTTCTTAGTCGTATCGGCAATTGAATTTTGATACCGTCTAGGCGTGTAATACATCTGCAAACGAGGCGAAACAATCAACTCTTTGTTCAAGGTCCAATAACTGGCACGAACTCCTGCTGTCATACGGAACAAATGTTTGGTCGATTTATGTTCCCATGTATTTTGAACGTAAGCATTCAAGCGATGGGTGTTCAGATTTACAGTCGTTCTGATGTAATCTGGAATATAAACCTGATTGGTATCCGCAGGAACCGTAAAGCCTAAAGAATCGACTCTACGCCACTCTTTTAATTTATCTCTAATCGCTTCATTTTTATAACCAACACCCCACTTAAACCATTGATGATTCTCTATGCCTGTTCTTTCGTAACGATCGTATAACCAAGTTCCTTTCAACTGAACATTGGTCACATTTGCTTTTAGAAAATTTCGTGCAAAATGATGTGTTTCGCCATAAGCCAAGGTGCCAATTACTTCTCCAAAATTATCATCCCCTAAACCTGTTTCAATTTCTTCCAGTCTATAGAAGTTGATAATGTCAATTCGCTCGTTTTCATTCGATTGATAATGCGAAGCCAATAACTTTAGTTTCAAATTGGTCGCAACCGTTGCGGTTGTATCAATTTCCTTATCTCTTCCTCCGCCCCAAGGCAAAAAGGTAACCGCAGCACCAGCCGTAAAATTTTCAAAATTAGAAATTTCTTGCCCTTCAAATAAAGTCGTCAAACGCAAGGCTTGATTGAACAAACCCGTTGTCGTAGAACTCTCTTGTGGAATCAAGGAATAAATAGAATTAGAGTAGTGCCCAATGGCTTCTACTTGCCATTTTTCATTAATATCGTAAATAAAATCTCCTTGTATGTCTACAAATTGAGGAACATATTCTCCTTTTACATCTAAGGTTGACAATAGATAAGAAGTTGTTTTGTATCTAGCTCCCAAAGTATAGGTAAAACGATTGGGTGCTTTTCTTTTTTTAGAGGTAGAATCCTTGTAAATCGCTCCCCCAATATAAACGCTTCCTCCCAACAAAGAACCTCCAACAGAAGCCTCAAATTCATAAGGACGACGATAATGTACGTCTAATACCGAAGCCATTTTATCGCCATATTGTGCCTTAAAACCACCAGAGGAAAAAGATAAATAATCCAACATATCTCCATTCGGAAAGATCAAGCCTTCTTGCTGTCCAGAACGTACTAACAAAGGACGATAGATTTCAAAGTCGTTTACATAGACTAAATTCTCATCGTAATTTCCACCACGAACAGAATATTGAGAAGTCAACTCCCCTCCTGTTCCTGCCGTTACTCCTGGCGCCAAGTATTTGATTAAAGTCGTCAGATTCATATCTGTTGTTGGAATCCGCTCAATGTCTGCTCGTTCGACATACAAACCATCAATTTCTCGTTGTTCAAAGGAGTAAACAACAATTTCTGGCGCATCTAAAGTGATCGGAGTCAAGATAACGTCAATTCGTATTGGTTTGTCTGGCTTCACTCGAACGCCCAATTCCTTATAGGTTACAAAACTTGGATATTGGTACAGCAAATTTACTCGTTTAGCAGCAGGAATTAACAGCTTGTAAACACCATTCACATCTGTTTGTGTATTAATACCTGTTCCTTCTACAATAATAGTCACTCCAACACCAGGTGTTCCATCATCTAATAAAACAGTACCAATAATGCCGCCCATCAATTTCTCGTCTTGAGCAAAGGCAAAATTAGAATACAAAGAAGCGGTGACAAATGCCAACAAAAATATATAACGCATAAGGATTATTATTATTTCTAAAGAATTGCTTAGGACTAGTCTAGTGTCTACAGGGGAAATTTTGTAATAAGAAAGAATATTGGCTCTATTTAACCTTCTTTAGATTTTAGATCGCTGCGCTTTTAGATCTTAGATATTAGACCCTATTAAGCTTAATTAGGGTCTAATATCTAAGAGCAAAGCGGTCTAAAATTTAAAAGCGAAGCGATCTAGAAATATTTTTTTGATAGATCGATACTCTATATAATTAACCAATTACTTTTTTCCTGTACCTAGACTAGTGTACTTAATGCATAAATGTAAAGTTTTTTGCCATCAATCAATTAGGATCGCAAAAATATTAGTGTCAAGAATTAGATTGTGTTCCAACATTTAACGTATTCTCTCTAAAAATCAACTTTAAAACGAACATTAATCCGCCTTGAAGTTAAGACATTTGGTATGGCATAACTGCGATTTGAAAAGTCTTTGACCCAAGTATTAGAAGCCACGTTCTTGGAATCCATTAAATTAAAAATCTCGATACTTAACCAAATCCCTTTGAAACTGCGTAAAGGATGGTTTGATTTTTTCTTAAAAAGCACTTTGTTATTTTTATATTTATTCTTAATATGCAAAGCTCTGTCCCAAAGACTAAAAGAGGCGCCAATGTCAATGCGATGATAGACCTGAAAAGAATAAGAGTTTCTGAATTGCACATTGTTTTTAGGAATGCCAAAAGGCAAGCCAGAACCTACCGTAAAGGCTAGGTTAACTTGCGCCCAAGGTGCTTTGGGAAAGTGATCTTGAAAATACATAGAAAAGATAAACAATTGGTCGGTTGCCTTTGGAGCATCAGGGGTCCAAAGCGTATCAATGGTGGTTCCTTCTAATTTACGAACCCCATGATTTACTTCATCAAAGGATTCTCTTGCTCTCAAAAAAGACAAATTAATCCAAGATTCCAAACCATCCACTAATTCTCCATTCAATCGAAAATCTAATCCAGCCACATAGCCTTTTGCCAAATTATCACCATAATACTGAATCCGAACATTATCAATATCATAAGGAATCAAATCCCATTGATGCTTATAATAAGCTTCCGTTATAAACTTAAAAGGGCGTTTAAATAGAACAAAATCCCAGACGACTCCACCCAAAATATGCATGGATTTTTGCGCTTTGATGTTCGTATTCAAATTGCCTTCTAAATCTCTTAATTCTCTATAAAAAGGCGGTTGATGGTACAAACCAACCGCTAATTTGAAGGTTAAATCTTTGGTGGTCTTTGTGGTATCAGAACCTAAGTTTTGAAACTTTCTTGGCGTATAATACAGTTGCACACGAGGACTGACAATCAATTCTTTATTTAAGGTCCAATAATTTGCCCGAATCCCTGCTGTCATCCGAAACAAGTGTTTCGTAGATTGATGTTCCCACGTATTCTGTACATAAGCACTCAAACGATGCGTATTCAAGCTCACATTCGTTCTAATATAATCAGGAATATATACTTGATTGGTATCATAAGGTAAGGTATATCCAGCCGAATCTACTCGAATCCATTCTTTGAGTTTGTCTCTAATAATTTCATTTTTGTATCCAATTCCCCATTTTAGTACTTGATGGTTTTCAACCGCCGTGCGTTCATATCTATCGTACAACCAAGTGCCATTAAATTGAACGTTGGTTACATTGGCTTGCAAGAAATTTCGAGCAAAAT
>CALDEP010000289.1 GCA_937942475.1 uncultured Aureispira sp. | reverse complement strand
GGTGATTGGCTTGGCGCCTGTTTTTCTGCTTTGGAATTGGAACATGCCTAAGATTTCCTTTCATCTTTCGGTAGGCGTTGGAATTCTAACTGGCATTATTTTAATCCTTGGTTGTCCTTCTTATTTGTTATTTTTTGAAGGGAAGTATGGAGATTATTTGTCTTTGAACATACTGGGTTCTATGGCTTGTTTCTTAGCTTTTTTGATTCCTAAGTGGCTGAATTTAGATGCGGTAGAATCTGACATTTTAGATCATTAGCGCTTGGCTTGAAGTATGGTAACAAACACTTTGAAAGTGTCTGTTACTATACTTACCTATCGCTTGACGACCTTATATTTATCCTAATAAATTTTAGATCATTAGGAATTGCTGTCAGTTTTTGGTTTATCTAACGACTTAATAAATAATAGCTTTTATATTAACATTATCATGAAAAACAACATCCAACACATCGGCACATTAGAAGGTCCATTGCTTATCTTTGGTGGCGTTTATAGTAATTTCCAGGCTTTGGAGCGTTTAATGAAAATTGCCAAAGCAAAAGGAATTCCTCCTTCAAATATTATTTGTACAGGAGATATTATCGCCTACTGTGCAGAGCCAGAAGCCTGTTTAAACGCCATTCGAGCTTGGGGCATCCATTGTATTGCTGGTAATGTGGAGTTACAGTTGGTGAATGATGAGGACGATTGTGGTTGTAACTTTGAAGAAAGTACTCGTTGTGATCTTTTTTCTAAAAATTGGTATCCTTTTGCAAAAGCAAATCTTAGTGTCGAGTCTATTGACTGGCTAGGAACTCTGCCCGAATTTATTCAATTTAATTATGCCCAAAAAGAGTGTTTTGTCTTGCATGGTTCTTATGATAATACCTCTGAATTTATTTTCAAATCAAGCCCTTGGGCAAGCAAAGCCAAACAGTTTGGACAGCTTGGTGTAGACGTCATTTTAGCAGGGCATTGTGGGATTCCTTTTTATGATAATCAGGAAGGTAAATATTGGCTAAATGCAGGCGTCATTGGAATGCCTGCCAACGATGGCGCAACAGCCGTTTGGTGCTTGGAACTGAACGACCAACAAGGTTTCTTTGATTTTGACTTTCAGAATTTTGCCTACGATCACTTAGAAGCTGCTCGATTGATGGAACAAAACAACTTGCCTAAAGCTTATGCCCATACGTTGCGAACAGGTATTTGGGACAATTGCGATATTTTGCCCAGCATAGAAACCAATCAGCAGGGCTTGCCTTTGTTGGTGAAGTGCTAGAACTGAAAGTTTTTGTTAAATTTGAACTTAATGGAACATTACACAAAGCATTTGCGGTTAAATGTGTAATTTTGCAGGTCAAAAATACCGTCAACCAAAAGAGCAAACATGTCACTACCCAATACGTTTAGCAAAGAAGAACGCCTTAAAAGCAGAAAACAAATCGGGCTTTTATTTAAAAATCGCCAAAGTGTTGGTTCCTACCCTTTACGTATTTTTTGGGCAGAAACGGAACGAGAGGCATCCAAATATCCTGTTGCGATTAGTTTTAGTGTTTCTAAGCGAATTTTCAAACAAGCGGTCAAACGCAATCGACACAAACGATTGATGTTAGAGGTCTTTCGTTTGCACAAACATGAATTGTACGAAAAGTTAAACTCGGAAACTAAACAGCTTAATTTGATGTTAATTTATGTGGGTAAAGAACCTGCTGACTTTGCTACTATCGAAAAAAAGTATCTTAAATTAATGGATAAATTGTTCGCTCAAATTGCACCTCAAACATGAAAATCATCTTAGCCATTCTCAATTTTCCATTCCAATTAATTGGGCTTCTTTTCATGGGTATAATTCGCTTGTATCAATTAACCATCTCTCCTATCCTACCGGCATCTTGCCGATATACGCCGACTTGTTCTCAATATAGCATCGAAGCCATCAAAAAATATGGACCTTTTAAGGGTGGTTATTTGGCTTTTCGTCGTATCTTGCGTTGTAATCCTTGGGGAGGACATGGTCATGATCCTGTTCCATAGAGCAGCTTATTTGTTTTGGTTGTTAATATGAATTGTCCGTTATTTAGCTATACTGCTAGTATGTGGAGGGAGTTGTAGGCTTGTATACATTTGATTTTTCAAGCGATACTGAACGCTCTCAACAAACATATAGATGGACTATTGTAATATGTCAACCCAATTATAAAAAACGATACATCTATGAAAATAATATCTCAAAGTTCTTCTTCTTGGAGCAACTGGAGCAGTCTAATCCTTGCTTGCCTATTTTTAGTAAGCTGTGGGAGACCTTCTGGAAAAGATTATGCTCAAAAACTCTGTGATTGTTCAGATGTCTTTTCTAAGGCTGGCATTCAGCTCAAGGCTGGAACAATTGACAAAGCTACTTTTGATCGACTGAATGCAGAACATGTTGCTTGTATGGGCGAAGATGACCCCTTAGAAACATTAAAAGATAAGCCAGAAGCATTGGTACAATTCAAAGCTGAATTTATGAATACCTTGGAACAGAATTGTCCTGAAATTGCTCGTAATATGGGTTATTAGGCACTACCCCCTTAAATGAATAACTCCTAGAAAAATAGACTCAATCAATGAAATTATTAAGTAAAGCATATTTAAAACTAACAGGCTGGAAAGTTGGTCCAGACCCTCCAAAAGAAGTACACGATAAATGTGTTATGATTTGCGCTCCGCACACCTCTAATTGGGATTTTCCGATCACGCTGGCTATTATGAGTGTTCTAAATGTAAAAGCTCGATATGCCATCAAAAAAGAATTGATGGGCTTCCCTTTTGGACCTTTGTTTAGGTCTGTTGGAGGACTTGCCATTAATAGAAAACCTAAGAAGGAAGGTGAAAAACGAGAAAGCACTGTGCAAGCGATTGCCAATTTATTTTCTAAGCAAGACAAACTTTGCCTAATGATTGCCGCAGAAGGCACTCGTTCTTTGCAAACAGAATGGAAAACAGGTTTTTATTATATTGCTTTACAAGCCAATGTGCCGATTTGTTTGGGTTATTTAGATTATAAAACAAAAACGGGCGGTTTTGGTAAGGTAGTTTATCCTACAGGGGATTTACATGCAGATATGGCGGTCATTATGGATTTTTTCAAAGATAAAACGGCTAAAAAACCTGCCAACTTTAGTGTTGATCAGCGTTTTGTAAAAGCTCCTATTTCCCAAAAAGCCTCTGATCAAAATTAAACGGCTATGTTCTATTTATATCGCATTTTTTTAGGAATAGCGCTACTACTGCTCTTAGTAATGAGCTGTGGCAGCCCCAATCGGGCTTCTAGTCTTAGAAATAATCCTGCGATTGCTCCAAATAAAACGACTTCTTCTTCTGTATCTGATTCGATAACTGCTATGCTGCCTGACTCTAAATTTGCTTATAACTTCGATGCGCCTAATGAAAAATTTAAGTTGTCTAAAAAGCTTAGAGAAATTTCAGGTTTGACTTGTTATAAAGACAAATGGTTGGCTGCTGTGCAAGATGAAAAAGGAGCTATTTATTTGATTAATATGAATACGGGAGAGACCGAAGATGTGGTCGAATTTTCTGCGGATGGAGATTATGAAGGAATTGCCTGTGTCAAAGAAGTGTTTTATACCTTGAGAGCGGATGGTGTTTTATTTCAAATCAAAAACTGGAAGGGCAAACAAAAGAAAGTCAGAACAAAGGTTATTGACACAAATTTGGGAGAACGAAACGATACCGAAGGCTTGACCTTTGATCCGCTAAAAAATCAACTGTTAATTGCTTGTAAAGCTTCCTCTACGATTGGCAAAAAAGAGCATGGCTCTCGTGCCGTTTATGCTTATGATTTAAAAAAGAAGACCTTTAATGTAGAACCTGCTTTTTCACTTTCTCGAAAAGATTTTAAGAAATTCGTCAAAGAAAACCTAAAAGAAAATCCTTCTTATAAATCTTATTTAAAGGAGATCAAAAAGGCAAAAAAAGAGCTCTTGCTAAAGCCTTCTGCAATTGCCATTCATCCTGTTTCTAATGATATTTATATCTTATCAGCAGCAGGAAACAGCCTAATTGTCTTAAATAGAAGTTTTAACATCAAATACCTAAAACGCCTAGATTCAGATCGTTTTGAACAACCAGAAGGGCTTGCCTTCAATTCTAGGGGCGATTTATTTATCTCCTCTGAAGGACTAAAGAAAAAGGCACGCATTTATAAATTTGATTATTTGCCTTAGATAATCACTACTCCGTTGAAAACCCGAAGGCTCAGCGTAGCTAAATCGTATTAGTTTGATTGTCAGCAGGATATGCTTTTGCTGATTAAAATACTAAAAATCTGATAATCAAACTAATGCAAGATGCTTTTTTATGTTTTTCATAGAACCCGAAGGCTCAGCGCAGCTAAAAACTAAAAACCACGCAGTAGCAGCGTAGCTAATCAACGGAGTATTAATAATAAGACTTTTCCTCAACAGTAGAAAGCCTTCATCTATTGATATTGCTGCTTCAATTTCAATTCTGCTGTTTTTGCTTTCATAATGGTTCCAACAGCAATGATACTCCAAATTAGATTCGTTACCAAAGAGGGTATTGCTCCATTGTGATAACAATTGGTCGCAATCAAAACCCCTCCTATCAAGTTAAAAATCGTGTTTAACTTAGCGTATTTGTTGTCTTCTATCAAAGTAGTACCATAAGCAATTAAAATAAATGCAGATCCAAACCAACCAATGATTTCTATAAGTAATGTGCTCATAATATTATATTGTTATATCTAGATATATAGATGTAATTGTTTAATTTTTTTTATAAAAAGAAGGCGCTATATGCTTTAAAGGTCTCTTCATTTCTCTTAAAATAAGACCATTTTCCATGCCTTGTAAGTATCAATAAACCACACTTACTCATATTGGACAAATAAGTAGAAATAGTCGATTGAGACAAACCTGCTTTTCGCTGAATGTAGGTAACACAAACACCGTCCTCAAATCCCTTTACCACTTCCTGTGGAGGAAAATTTTTTTCTGGTGCTTTTAACCATTCCAATATTTGTAATCGAGTTGGATTGGCTAATAATCTACTAATTTCTATTATTCTTTGTTTATCCATAGCACAAACATATCGACAAATACCGATATATCAAAATGTTTTTTATTTTTTTTTAAAATTCTTTTAATTTCCCAAGCGTTTTCCAATTGCGAGTGGTTGCTGCGACTTGCAATTTTTTCTCAAAAACAGTATTGGTTAATTTAGTGCGTCCATAGCCATTTGGAAAATATAGATACACTCGATTATCAATTACTTGAAACTCGTCCGTCCCATAATCTTTTTCTGTGAGTGCTTTTACTAAGTCTTCTGCTGGCTGCGCTGCTAAGAAGGTAACATGAAGGAACTTTATATCCAAATCTGCCGCTTGCTGCAAGAAAGGATTGTTCTCCACTACTGCTTTCAAATAGGCTTGCGTCATTACCATCACAGGAACGTCAAAACCAAAAGTAGTTTCAATTTTCGCTTTTAAGGCCTCTTCCAAAACGCTTGTTGCCGCTTCTGAACTTTCAAAAATGATATTACCACTTTGAATGTACGTTTGAACTTCTTGCAAGCCCATGTTCTCGCACATTGCTCGTAAGTCAAGCATTTTTATTTTTCTGTTTCCACCAACGTTTATCCCTCTTAATAATGCGATGTATTTCATTCTGATTATTTTTATAAGTAAGTTAAAAATAGCTTTTGCTTATTATAATAATTCACAAAATAGCTCAAGCAACACGCTTCTATACGCTATTTGGCACAT
>CALDEP010000288.1 GCA_937942475.1 uncultured Aureispira sp. | reverse complement strand
CTACACGAAGTATTAATTTTAATAGTCCATTGGTTTTTTATTAAAAAAATAAAAAAGCACATTTATACTACTTTGATAATCAAAATATAATTTAAAACGAATTAAAAATACAATGGATTAATTATCAAAATGATAAAGTTTTCAACGGACTATTGGCTATTTCTATTTCCAGGTTTTGTTGCTCTTTCCCATTAAAGAAGAGGCAAAAATAATATAATATATAGGAAGTAAGGCATCTAATACAAAAACATATTTTAAAAATGAACTTTGTTTAACTTTCTCTAAGTATCTAAAGAACACTAGATGCAAAAGAAAAGTTCTTAGTATAAATAGTCCTAGTATTAAGTAAGTCCAAACATTCATTATAATAAAGATACACAATCCTAGATAAAAACAAAAATGCGTGCTAGAAAGTAATCCTAGTAAAATTTTATGCTTCAATTTGTAAGCATTACTGCTAGAGTAATGCCGTGTTTTTTGCCGATACAAAGCCTTCCAAGAAGCAGGTGCTTGCGAGTACATAAAGCTCTCTTCTGCTAAACAAATGCTCGTATTTTTGTCATTTGCAACCGCATTTACAAACAAATCATCGTCTCCTGAAGTAATGTGTTCGTGCTGCTCAAAGCCTTTTTCTTGAAGAAACAAAGCTTTCTGATACATCAAATTGCGACCAACGCCCATGTAAGGCATTTTCCACAAAGCAAATGAAAAATATTGAATGGCAACATAAATCGTCTCAAATCGCACCCAACGATTCAACCAAGTTTCAGCCGCTTCGTAAGGTCCATAACCCAAAACAATAGCACTCTTAGTTGCTGCCGCTTGTTGGTACATTTTGGTCATCCAAGAAGAAGAAGTAGGGCGACAATCGGCATCTGTCAATAGAATCCAAGAATTTTTTGCGGCTTGAATCCCTTTTGTCAAAGCTGCCTTTTTTCCCTTGCCTTGTTTTTCTTTTATGGTAACCACCTGCAAATGAGTAAATTGACGTTCAAATTGTTTTAAAACACCTAAACTTTCATCACTAGAAGCATCATTAACTACAACTACTTCGAATATTGGATAATCCTGTAATAGTATAGATTCTAAGTTTTTTTGTAAATTTGCAGCTTCGTTTCTTGCACAGATAACAATCGACACTGCTGGAAATGAAATCGCAGTAGGATTTTGGGGCTGCTTGTACCAAGCCAAGCGTTGAAAAACAAGCCCCCAGTATCCCAGTTGCAGAACTGCTATCATACACCATACTATAAAAAAAATACCCATTGCATTGTAATTTGTTCTTGGTTTGAATATTGAACTCCCAATCACAACACTTCGTGCAGAAATCATATTAGATTAATTATCAGCTAGATGACTTTCATGCACCCAAAATACTAATGAACTGATAATTAAACTAATCTAAGATGTGTTTAGCTGCGCTGCTTCTACGAGGTTTATGTTTTTTATAAAAAAACTAAAAACTCCAGGAAGTGTTACAATCAAAAACATGCAATTTAAATAAAAAAAACGTTTATGAAGATGAAATTTGATTTAGAAGCCAATGACGTAAATTCTAGTGCAAGAGCAGGTACCTTGCATACGGCTCATGGCGATATCCAAACGCCTATTTTTATGCCTGTTGGAACCGTTGCGACCGTAAAAGGTGTACACCAACACGAATTAACAGATGACATCAAGGCACAAATCATATTGGGAAATACCTACCACCTTTATTTGCGTCCAGGAACCGATATTTTGGAGCAAGCAGGTGGTTTACATAAATTCAACGGTTGGGACAAACCTATTCTGACCGATAGTGGTGGTTATCAAGTGTTTTCTCTAGCGCATCGTCGCAAAATCAAAGAAGAAGGCGCTACGTTTGCCTCTCACATTGATGGCTCTAAGCATTTGTTTACGCCTGAGAATGTCATGGACATTCAACGCAAAATTGGAGCAGACATCATCATGGCTTTTGACGAATGTACGCCTTATCCTTGTGAATACAAATACGCCAAACGCTCCATGCACATGACGCATCGTTGGCTAAAACGTTGTTGGACTCGTTTCAACGAAACAGAGCCTTTGTACGGTTATGAACAAGCCCTTTTTCCAATTGTGCAAGGGTCGGTTTACAAAGATTTGAGAAGACAATCTGCTGAAACGATTGCGGGTTATGACAGTGTTGGAAATGCCATTGGTGGTCTTTCTGTGGGAGAACCACACGAGGATTTGTACGAAATGACTGACTTAGTTTGTAGTATTCTACCAAAAGAAAAACCTCGTTATTTGATGGGTGTTGGAACGCCTGCCAATTTATTGGAATGTATTGCCTTGGGCGTAGATATGTTTGATTGTGTCTTGCCGACTCGTAATGCTCGTCATGCACTCATCTATACCAAAGAAGGTTCTATGAACATGAAAAATGCGAAATGGAAAGCGGATTTCTCTCCCTTAGATCCAGATGCATCGAATCCAACGTCTCGCTTTTACTCCAAAGCTTATGTCCGTCATTTGTTTGCTTCTGGTGAGTTGTTAGGCCCTCAAATTGCTTCTATTCATAACCTTGCTTTTTACTTGTGGCTGGTTGGTGAAGCTCGTAAACACATTATTGCAGGTGATTTCACCGCTTGGAAAAATGAAATGGTTCCTAAATTGAGTCGTCGTTTGTAATTAAAAAAGCGTTCCTTTTAAAGGAGTCGTAAGTAGTTTTATCAACAAACTACTTACGACTTTTTATTTATATCTAATGCGAATCCAAGTCACCATACCATTCTGTAGCGCTGTGCTAGTGTTAGCAAAAAACTCAGATAGCTCGCTACCTTCCTCTTTTACTACCTTGATAGTCAAAAAACTAGAATATTTTCATTATACGTTTTTTGGGGTCAAGTACTTAAAATAAGACCTCATTACTAAGCAATTGAAAAAACGTATCTTTACTCACTGGAGTGCTAGAAGTACGATTGCAATATTGTAAGACATCGTCAAACTCCTGAACCACCGCTCTAGGACTTACATTTACATTCGTCTTAGGATTTGCTGCCCTCTTATTAGAAGCCAAGATTTTTTTAGCTGACTTTTTCTTAGGTTTTAAATCTTGATAAACCACCTTTATAACCGTATCCGCAGGCAATTCTTTGATTTGAGTAATGTATTCCTTTATAAAAACGGTATCCCTCAAACTTTCATCTGCAACAACAATCGTTTGATGTTGCTGCACTGTTCCCAACCCTCGAACAAAGAAAAAGACCAATAACAAAGCGGCAACAGCTTGCCATGCAGGAATTTTATAAGCAAACAAAGCAACGATTCCAGCGCCTTTTTTCTTAGGCTCTTGGGCTGCTTTCTTTGCTTTTAAGGCTAACAAAGCCTTATTAGGGATAGCAGGATTGGGTTGAATTTGGGCAGCTTCCATCTCAAAGAAAATTTGGCTGTTCAAAATTGCATTTCGAGCATCCTCATACTCCTGCAAAGACATTTGTTCTAAGACAAAAGCTCGCTCGGCTGCATTTAAGTCTTCCAACGCTTTTTGTTCTAATAAATCTTCTATATTCATCATCTTTTTAATCTTTTGCAAAAAGGCTCGCCTTGAATGGCGCTAATCTTTTTCCTAATAATTTTGTAGCACTGCTCAACCTAGATTTTACAGTTCCCAAAGGGCAATCCATCACGCCTGCAATTTCTTTAAGACTCAAGCCCTCTTTGTATTTTAAGACAAAGGCTTCTTTATAAACATAAGGCAACTCGTCTAATGCCGTATTCAAGGCTTCTTGAAAGGCTTCTGAATTTAGTTGAACAGGGGCTTGCGTAGTAGTCAGATTAGGGGCTTGCTCCAAATCTAAAAAGCCACCTTTTTGTGCTCGAAAGTAATTTTTACAACTATTGGCTGCCACAGTAAAAATCCAAGTTTTGAAACTTCGCTGCACATTAAACTTTTCAGGTGCCTCTACAATTTTCAAAAACACATCCTGCAACAAATCTTGCGCCTTCGCCTCATCCTGTCGCAACATTTTATACATAAAATACAAAATGCGTTGACTGTATCGTTGGTACAATTCATTAAAAGCCCACTCTGCTCCTGCTTGCAGTTGCTCCATCAATTGTTCGTCTGATATGTTTTTAATTGTTTTCATAACAAGATAAACTTAGGCACTTTCTATTGAAAAAGAAGGCGCCCTAAGTTAAATCGAATTCATTATTTTTGGATGAGTTTTTCGTAATAATCTAATTGCTTCAGTATCGCTTCCTCTTGTTGGCTTCCTTTACTAATTTTCATAATTAAAGCCTTTATTTTTACTTGTTTGTTAACATCATCTGACAAGATATAATGTTTGTACAAAGTCATCATTCCAGGTACATACAATAAATTATAACGATCCACAGCACTTGGAAACGCTTCTGTATACACAGCATATGTCAAGTGATCTAACAAGATGTGGTTTTCGAAATTTTTAACTAAATAAGAAACAGCATGTGCCTCTTCTTCACAATACAACATCGCTAAACCAACATTAAACAAGTTATCACCTAAACCTAAAGCCGCATGATTTCCTACAATTGCCGTATACAAAGGACGCTCTCCTTTATGTTTGATAATATGCTCCACAATTGTTTTTCCTCGAAGATTCTCCCCCTCTATCTTAGGAATATTCAACTCCTTGAACAAGGTATTCCGATAATCTTCCAATAAAATCAAGCTACTATTAATAACCGTGACATCTGTTCTCACATTAGCACTATTTTGCAAAACCCAAGAAGGATAGGTATCATTATCACCAAATGTAATTAAGATAGCGTTCTTCTCTGTACTCATCAACATATTATAATTCCATGTCAAGAGCGTTGGAGAAATACTTCCACTTGCTTTCCAATTGGTACAAACCTCTTTCAATTTCTCTTTATCTCGTTTAATTTCATAATATGAGACCAAATCATCATAAACCTCTGGGCGCGTTGGATCTAATTTGTAGGCTTTAAAAATGTGCTCAATTCCTTTCGTCTGATCTCTTTCATGATAACCTTGTATGTAATGATATTCGAAGGTGCCTTTGATGTGTGGTTTCATTTCATTGACAATCGCTGTCATTTTCTCAAACCATTCTTCTCTGGTCGTATTATCCTTTGCCAAAACTTTCACCATTCTTGTTGTCGTATAATAGCTCAACCAGCCGTCGGCATTTTTAGGTTTTCTTTCCAATTCTTTTTTCCATAATTCATGCTGTTCGATATACCAACTAGGCTCATATTGCACTTTAACTACAGAATATACTTTTTCTAATTTGGAATCTTGAGCTTGAGCAAGGAAGGCAAAGCTTATGATTAAGATAAGGACAAGGATGCTATTTTTCATATTTTTTCAGTTTTTGATTTATTGATTTTACCGTTATACCCTGCCCAAAACCAAAGGTTCGCAAAAGGATAAAATAAATTAAAAAAAAATAGAAATTCAGCTATTAATCAAGCTGAATTTCTATTAAAACCAAAATTATCAAAAAATTTGGTTCTTTTGCAACTCTCCTCACGCAGTAAATCGTGTGGAGTTTAAAACATAGGCTATCTTTTAACAGCTATGAATTGGGTTATAAGTTTTAAGTAGAAAGTCGTAAGTCGTTTATTATCAAAAGAAAACTTACGACTTTCTACTTAAAACTTATGACTCATACTGTCTAATAGAAAAATGGTTTAAATATTACCACACGAGTTGTCAAAGAACGAAAAATTTTAAAGCCTATACTTCCCAATATGCCCAATCAAATCTCCCCCTAAATAAAGGACACCATCTTGCTCCTCAATAGAACTTGCCTCTGGGACACGCTCTCCAGAAGTATCATAATATGTTTTTAAAACTTCTCCTGTTGCACTCAAATGCATCACAATTCCATAAGCTTGCATCGCTGGCTTCATAAAATCAGGCAAGCCATAAACCAGTTTTTTCAACCAAACACTAGGTTGCAAATTATCCAAATCGTCGTTTCGACAAGAACTAAATCCTAGCCAAAAACTACCATCTACTCGACGAGAGATCCCGTTCGGCAATCCTGGCAAATTTTCAATAAAAGTATCTATCGTTCCTTTTTTAGCACCTTTTAACCAATAACGCAAGACTCTATACTTTCCTAAATCGACCATTAATACAAAATCATCGGCTTGAGAAACGGCTACTCCATTACCAAAAAAGGAACTGTCGATCAAGGTCTCTATTGATTTTGTAGTAGGATTATAACAAAACAGACCACCATCTGGGCGAGCTTCCAAAACAACTTTCAAGGCATTCGACATACTGAAGGCATATTTAGAAGAGGTATTTGAAAAATAAATCTTACCATCACTCGCAATATCTACATCATTTGGAATCAAAAAAGGGCGCCCATACTCGTCTTGACTTGCCAAAGTGGTAATTTTTCCTTGTGGATTAACAGAGATTAGACCTCTTTTTTGGTCGCAGGCAATTAAATTTCCCGAAGCATCAAAATGCAAACCTGCTACCCATTTCCCTGTATTACAAAAGACAGAAAGAACTCCAGCTTTATCAATTTTCACGATAGCTCCTTCTTCAAAATTATTTTTTTTGTGAACCCCACAATACAAATTTCCAGCCTTATCTATCGCAATATCTTCTGGACCATACCAACCTTTTAGGTCAATCCATTCCGTTTTTTGCAATAATTCATTGGTCTTAAAAACCCCTTCCAGCTTGGGCTTTTGAGGAGGCGTCCAAGCAACTGGATCAATACGAGTCGATTTAATCCATGTACTGAAGATGAAAATTAGAATTACGCTTACAACAACATACTTTGTTACTCTTTTAATGCTCATTTTTTTGTGTTTAATAATAATGAATAAAACACAAAAGAGCAGCAATTCAATTTGGGATGCCTTAACAAATGTTAGGAACGAACAATTTCTCTCCGAATTCTACTCAAAGACTCTGGAGCGATGCCCAAAAAGCTAGCAATCTGGTACAATGGAATCCCCTGTATGATCTTGGGAGCCGTTGTTTCTATAAAATCGAGGTAGCGCTGTTTCGCTGTTTTTGTTTGCATCAACATCGTTCTATCCAAGATACAGAGGTAATTTTGTTCTGCCAAGATGCGTCCAAAACGTTCAAATTTTGGAAACTGCTGATACAAACGATACAAAGCTTCATAAGACAAAGTATAGGTCTTGCTTTTTTCAATCGCTTCCAAACATTCTAAAGCTGCTTTCTGACGAAGAAAGCTAGAAAATACCGTAATGAGTGCGCCGTCACAAGAGAAATAAGTATTAATTTCTTTGCCGTCTTCTAGATAATAAGAGCGCATCAAACCCGATTCGATAAAATAGATGTTTTGAGCAATCATCCCTTCTCTTACGACCAATGATTTGGCGTCAAACTCACGATAGACTAAGTGTTTTTGAAACGTTTCCCATTCGTTTTCAGAAATACTTAAATGCATTTTTAATAATTCTCTGATATATTCCATAAGTACCCTCAATAAGTTGTCAGAAAAAGTAGGTATTAAGAGGCTGCTTCTATTTGCTCAAAAGACCATGCCATAGCCTCGTCTTCATCTTTAAAAGCTTTAATTGGTGCTCCTGCAGCAGGATTTGAGCTCATAAATCGCTTTCTAATTGTCACCCCAATATTCCCCATTAACCAAGCGGTAAACGACTCACAAAATACAGCTAAGCCTGCCTCTCCAAATTCAGTATCTGCATAACATCTAAGTACATCTTTAGATATATATATATCAGGTATATAAAAAAGCAATGCTTTGGGTTCCTTATTAAGCCGTATGACTGCTTGTATTTTAGCAACACATTCTTTCGTTGCTGGCACACTTAACTTCTTCACCCCTTTATTCACTCTTACGACGATGATCTTATCCTCTCTTAGGACAATTGACATTTCACTATTATTCCATTTCATAAAACAGGTATTTAAGGTAGTTAACTTTTGTTTTATAGCGTTTGCTTCCTATAATAATACTTCGTGGGATTTAGCTACGCTGCTTCTGCGAGGTTTAGTTTTTTACCAAAAAAACATAAAAAACATTTTATATAATTTCTCCACGAAGTAATGCTATAAGACAACGCCCTCTTCATTTCGTAATCATTAGACTTAAAAAACGAAAAAATATCCAATAAAAAAAGAAAGTGTTGGTTTCTTATAAAAGAAACCTAATCTTATTTATTTGTGTATAATATTTATCAAAAAAAAGCCTCTTCTACAAGGTAGAAGAGGCTCTTTTTAATTTTTATAAAGGATAAACATCCTCCTTTTTGCTTTACGAAAGCTTTGTATACTCTTATAAACCAAAAGCAGCTTTTACCTCGTCTACACGATCCAATCGCTCCCAAGTAAAGGTTGCATATTCGCTACCATTAACGGTAACAGTACCTGGCGTACGTCCCATGTGACCATAGGCAGCAGTTTCAGAATAAATAGGGTTTCTCAAACCTAAGTTACGAACGATTGCCGCTGGACGCAAATCCCACAATTTTGTGATTTTTGCAGCGATTTCACCGTCATTTAGATCTACTTGAGCAGTTCCGTAAGTATCTACGAACAAACCTACAGGCTCTGCAACACCAATTGCATAAGCAACTTGTACCAAACATTGTTTAGCCAAACCAGCTGCAACGATATTTTTAGCAATGTGACGAGTAGCATAAGCCGCAGAACGGTCTACTTTTGAAGAATCTTTACCAGAGAAAGCACCACCACCGTGAGCACCTTTCCCACCGTAAGTATCTACGATAATTTTACGACCAGTCAAACCAGTATCACCATGAGGTCCACCAATAACAAACTTACCAGTTGGGTTGATGTGATAAATGATTTTGTCGTCAAACAAAGCTTGTACACGTTCAGACAATTGAGAGACAACATTAGGAATCAAAATGTTGATAATGTCTGATTTGATTTTTGCTAACATTTCTGCATCTTCTGCAAAATCATCATGCTGTGTAGACAATACAATCGTGTTTACACGAGTTGGTTGATTGTCATCATTATATTCAATCGTTACTTGAGATTTAGCATCTGGGCGCAAGTATGGGATTTGTTTTCCATCTCTACGCAATTTTGCCAATTCTACCAACAATCTATGTGATAAATCTAATGCTAAAGGCATGTAGTTATCCGTCTCATCGGTTGCATAACCAAACATCATTCCTTGGTCACCAGCTCCTTGCTCGTCTTCTGATTTACCTACGTCAACCCCCTGAGCAATGTCAGCAGATTGTTCGTGAATAGCAGAAAGCACTCCACAAGAGTTTGCGTCAAATTGATATTCTGATTTTGTATATCCGATTTTACGGATTGTGTTACGTACAATTTTTTGCACATCAACATAAGCTTTAGAGCGAACTTCACCACCTACAACCACTTGACCTGTAGTTACAAATGTTTCACAAGCTACTTTCGCTAATGGATCTTGAGCTAAAAAAGCGTCAATAATAGCATCTGAAATTTGGTCAGCTACTTTGTCTGGATGTCCTTCCGAAACTGATTCGGATGTAAAGAAATATGGCATAACTAAGATTTTTTAATGTCTTGTATTTAAATTCCAAGCAAAGATAGTTAAATAATACACACAAAAAAACAACTGCATTCTAAAAAGCAATTTTACTAAAAATAAGCCTTCAAAAGAGAACATATTTTCACTTACTCGGCACAATTTACACGAAACTTTAAATCGAAAAACAAACTAAATGCAAAATTAAAATTCAAAAATCAAACAATTGTTAAAAGATAAAAAACAAACTATTAAATAGTAAGCAATTTTCTCAAACGCAACAAATAAGCTTTTTGCTCAATTAATGCATCCAAACCACCTTCAAAAGAATGTGTATTTCTTAAATTTGGAAAGCTCAATTTTGCTTTTGCCAAGGAATAAGAACTCATTAGGTTAAAATAATTAAAATTTAAAATTAAGCTTTGCAAAAAATTAGTTTTTACTTTTTTCAAACCAATTTTATTCGCTGTTCGCTCATTAATAATATAACTCGTCCCCCTTATCTTAATTAAATTGGGCGCCTTGTCTTCATATGCTTCTATCAAGCTTAACAATCCATCTATATAGCCCCTAATAATCAAATTGGTTCTTTGGGCGCCATTCAAACTTCTATCAATCACATAATAATAATCGAATAAAGTCCCTCCATGAATTGTAATCACGCCATTCTTTTCCTTTTCGGTCAAAAACAAGGGCGAATAATAGATTAATCCTCCTTGTTTGACCAAAGCTGGCGTATCAAAAAAAGGGGCAATTATGGACAAAGTGATACTGATGAATAGAAAAGATAACAGAGGCAATCCTATCGCAAATAACAAGATTAGTACGATTAAATTAAAGAAAATGGCTACTCCTGCAAGTCTAAATTGTGCTTGTTTCTGCTCTTTCTCTGTTTTTAAATAAAATTTATGGTCCACGTTTTTTGATTTAGTTCCTCCTCTAATTACAAATTAAATACTAAACAGCGTTATTTTTTTATTAAAATGACCAAAACTACTGTTTAAAAAATGATACTTTTACAATATTGTATTTAGTTCGGAGTTCAGCATTATAGGCTTTATCAAAATAAATACAACACTTCTATCAAAACAATACTTTGTGTAGAAATCGTATTAGACTAATTATCAACTAGATACCCCTTATATATTCAAGGTATTAATAAGCTAATAATCAACCTAATGCAAGATGTTTTTTTATGTTTTTTGTAAAAAAACTAAACCACGGAGTAGTAGCGTAGCTAAACTCCATGACCACGAAGTAGCAGCGCAGCTAAGTATTATCAAAAATAACTAAATCAATAGACATTTTGAATCTTGAATTTTTAATTGCCAAACGAGTTGGAACTGCGACCAAAAAATCTTTTTCTAGAGCGATTCTACGCTTAGCTGTTGTGGCGATTGCCCTAAGCATGGTCGTTATGATTTTGGCAACGGCGATTGTATCTGGGTTTAAAAATACAATTAGTGAAAAAATATTTGGTTTTTGGGGACACATTCACATCACCAGCAGCTACTCTCCTTCTAGTTATTCTTTTGAGAGTAGTCCTATGAATCAAAATCAAGATTTTTATCCTCATGTAGATACGGTAGGAAAAATATTGCACAAGGTTCCAGAAACGGATTTTATCACCTCTATTGCATTGAACAGTAGCAATCCATCTATTAATATAGCCTTGGCACTCATCCTATTGGCTTTAGTACTTTCTTTTGCTCCTAAATTTATAAAAAAACACCTTCGCCTAAGCCATCGCCTTTTAACGGTCGCTGTTCTTACCCTAACAAGTATCGTTCTTTTAGCGACTCAAGAATATCAAATTGCTCAAAAAGAGGTGCTTCGTGAAACAGAAGGCGGCATTCGACACATTCAATTGTATATTCACAAAGAGGGCATTATAAAAACAAAAGATCAAATTGAGGGCATTGTTTTACGAGGCGTTGGGGCTGATTATGACTGGGAGTTTTTAAGCGATTATATAAAGGAAGGGACAATTTTGAATACCCAGGCGGAAGAAGCTGCTAATGGTATTTTGATTTCGGAAACGACTGCCAATCGCCTAAAATTGAGTCTTGGGGATAAGTTTTTAATCTATTTTGTCCAGGAAGGCAATTCTTTGGGACGAAAGTTCACGATTACAGGCATTTACAAAACAGGCTTAGAAGAATACGATCGTCGTTTTGCACTAGTTGACGTGCGCAAATTACAACAACTAAACAACTGGCGACCTTTTCGCAGCTATCCTGTTGAATTAAACTTAGATGAAGAACAATTTATACTCAAAGGCTTAACGGCTGGGACGGCTCCAAACGACTTGGGCTGGATGTATGTTAAGGAGCATTGGAACAAAGGCGACTTCTTAAACCTAGAAGACAAAGACTATATGGGCGCTGTAATTCCTCATCAAGTTGCTCAACTCAAAAGACTCCAAATTGGAGATTCTTTGAACTTAGCATACACAGATAATGGTGGAGACACGCATACTTTCAATTACCAAGTCGCTGGAATTTATCAAGGTCCTGAAGATGCTCGAATACAAAAAACGGTCTTTGTCAACTGGCAATCTATTAATAATTTAAACCAAGTGCTTCCAGCACAAGTTTCTGGTTTTGAGATCTTTGTTGATAACATCAAAGATTTGGATGCGCTAGGAGACTACACCAATTATGTGACCCTAATGGGCAAAAACCAATACGCCAATACCATCAAGGAAATACAGCCCAACATTTTTGATTGGCTTAGTTTGACCGATATGAATGAGCGCATTATTTTACTCCTAATGATTTTAGTTTCTATTATCAATATGACCACTTCCTTGATGATTCTAATTTTGGAAAGAACCAATATGATTGGGATTCTAAAAGCCTTGGGAACGCAAAACTGGTCGATTCGCAAGATTTTTCTTTATAATGCCGCCTATATTATTGGTTGGGGTTTGTTGCTAGGAAATCTAATTGGCATTGGTCTTTGTTTGCTACAAATCCAATTTGGGATTATTACGCTTCCCGAAGATTTGTACTACGTTTCCGTCGTGCCCATTGAGTTCAATTGGTTGACCATTCTTGCTCTAAACATTGGAACAATGCTAATTACCTTAACCGTTTTAATCATACCTTCTTGGTTGGTTTCTAAGATTGATCCTGTAAAGGCGATTCGATTTAGTTAACTTATTCTATCCTTACTTACTAAGCTCTATTCCTCTTACTAGAACTCTATTACTAGTAAGCCCCCCTTCTAGTGACTGCAAATACTTGCATTAAAGCACTTTTTTTCTAAAAATTGAAAATAAAGTGAGTTGCCCCCTATGTCGACGCTCCCCCATGACTGTCAAACTACTAAAAAAAAACGGCATCAAAAAAAGACAGTTATCGAACCAATTTAAGGGTAATATGAATTCATTCGCCTCTACTCCTTTCTCTCTAAGGAATCATATTTGCAATAAGCCTTCTCGTCAATTAAAATTTTAATTTAACAAGTATTCCTCAAGAATAGTATTAGCGTACTTCATAACTATCTAAGCAATGTCAATTATTAGCCTAGAAGTTTTTGAAGACACTATTCTACTCTTTAAAACACGTATTATGAAAACAATTAATTATTCAATAGCAACAAAACTATTGTTCATTACCCTTTTATTATTTACTATAGGAAAAACAGCACATGCTACACATGCTGTAGGAGCAGATTTAACCTACACTTGTATCGGTGCGAACACGTATGAAGTCACCTTGCGATTTTATCGAGATTGTGGCGGCACCGCAGCACCTTCAAATCCAACGATTTCAATATTAGGGAGTAGTGGTTGTACTGCTGTCACTTCTTCTTTAGCACTTCCCCTCATTAGTTCACAAGAAGTATCTCAAGTATGTGCAGGTACACAAACTAGCTGTGCAGGAGGTTCTGTTCAAGGAACGCAAGAATACATTTATAGAGGTCAAATCCAATTACCAGCAGGTTGTGACAGTTATACGATTAGCTTTACATTGTCTGCTCGAAATTCGTCCATTACCAACTTGAATGTAAGTGGTGCCGATATCTATGTAGAATCAATCATTAATACCGATTTAGCACCGTGCAACAATTCTCCACAGTTCAATAATTTGCCTGTGTTGTACAGTTGTCAAGGACAGATTAGCCAATTTAATCATGGTTTTTTTGATCAAGATGGAGATTCTTTGACCTTTTCTTTAATTAATCCCAAAACAACTAATGGAGTGGACATTCCTTTTGCTAGTGGATTAAGCGCAACGACTCCTTTGCGTTTACAAACTGGAACCACATTTCAATTCAATAACGCTAACGGTCAAATGACTTTTACCCCTTTAGCTAATACGGGGCAAGTAGCGGTTATTTCTGTCCGAATTGACGAGTATAGAAATGGCTTAAAAATAGGCTCTATGATTCGTGACTTGCAGATGATTATTTCTGCAACTTGCTCTAGTTTGCCTCCTGTTTCAGGAACGATCACCCCTAGTTCGGGCACCGTTACAGGTAACCTAATCGCCTCTTGTGGAGGACCTCCATTAGTTATTGACTTTAGCGTATCAGATCCAGATGCCGCCGATATTTTGACCGCATCTAGTGATATTAGTTCTATTATTAGTGGTGCAACAACTTCTGTCTCAGGAACCAATCCAATTAATATTCAGTTAATTATTCCTACAGCAAGTATAGTTTCAGGAAACTATCCATTTACCATTACAGTTAATGATGGCGCCTGTCCAACACCCAATGTTCAAATTATTGGTTATAATTTACAAATTACGAACCCTTCCCCTACTGTAACCATCAATGCCAGTGCCACAACAATCTGTGCGGGTACTTCTGTTACCTTAACGGCGAATGGAGCCAGTACCTACAATTGGACGAATAGCGTTGGTAATGGTATTCCCTTTTCGCCAACAACAAGTGGAATCTATACTGTAATCGGAACGGCAAGTAATGGTTGTACAGATACCACAAGCGTCAACCTTAATGTCAACCCAGCTCCAAATGTCACAATCAGTGCAACTGCAACAACCTTATGTCAGGGAGATGCCGTTACACTTTCTGGCTCAGGAGCCGTTTCTTATAGTTGGAACAATAGTATTACAGATGGCGTCTCTTTTATACCTAGCTCAACTAGTAATTATATTCTTACAGGAACAGCTGCAAACGGCTGTACTGGGACAAGTCAAATTACGCTTAATGTCAACCCTCTACCAAATGTAGTTGCCAATGCATCTTCTTCGGTTATTTGTCAAGGAGAAAACGTAACACTTACCGGTTCTGGTGCTTTAAGTTACAACTGGAATAATAGCGTCATTGATGGCGTTCCTTTTTCTCCTACTAGTAATGCTACTTATTCTGTTTCAGGTACAGATGTTAATGGATGTACTAATTCAGATCAAATCACAGTCAATTTTGTCAATATAGCACCTCCTGTTGCTAGTAATACTGCTGCTGCTAACCAAATTTGTCAAGGCACGAGTAGTTTACTTACAGGAACGGTAAACAACGCTAATGGAGAAATAATTGCTTGGTATTATAACAACACCCTAATTGCTGGAGCAAACAATTCGACTTACAACGCTAATCAAGCTGGAGATTATCACAATGTGGTTACAAATACTAGTGGATGTACTACAAAATCTTCAACAGAAAGCATCACTTTTTATACACAACCACAAGCCGTTTTTGCTACTTCAGCAACAAATTTTTGTGGTGGAACTGGCAACATTACACTAAGTGCAAACACAAGCACAGGAGTAACTTACGCTTGGTTAAATAATAGTGTCCCAATTACAGGAGAAACACAAGCTACCTTAACGATCAATGCTGTTGGCAATTACCAATTGGTCCTTACGAGCACAAATGGATGTATGGATACTTCAAGTATCTTTGCCCCTGTCAATGCTAATTTCCCACAGATCAATCTTACTGCACCAAGCACCAGTTACTGTGCAGGTTCTAATCTAACTTTAAACGCAAATTTAGAGACTGGAGCAACCTATACTTGGTTCTTAAACGGAAGCAGTATTACAAGTCCTACCTTCGAGGACAATAGTATTAGCATCAACAATAGCGGAATTTATACTGTTGAAGTAACGAATAGTGCTGGTTGTACCGCTCTTTCAAATACGTTCACGGTAACAGAAACACCTTTGCCTACTGTTGTCATTAGTGCTGCATCAAGCAGTTTTTGTGCTGGATCTTCTACCAATTTATCCGCTACCTTTATTGCGGGGGCAACTTACGAATGGTTTTTAAATGGAAGCTCTTTAGCAACAGCTAGTTTAGAAGACACCATGTGGACGGCTAATAGTGCTGGTAATTATACGGTTGTAATTAACGACGGCTGTGCCAACACATCTAACTCAATTAGTTTAACCAGTGTTTCTGCTCCTACATCTGCTGGAAATATTTCTGGTAGTAACTACCTATGTTTTGGTGAAAGTGAAACCTATTCTATTAATAATGTTAATGGTGCAATTTATTACTACTGGAGCATTAGTCCAGCTAGTGCCGCAACGATTAGCCAAGGTCAAGGAACCAATTCGGTGACTGTAAATAGTACCAATATCGACTTTCAACTTTCAGTCGTTCCTACCAATCATTGTGGTAGTGGTACTCCTTCTGATAAAAACATCGATTCAGACAACAGCTTTGGTTGTCCAGATGTTGCTTTTGCTGCAAATCAAACAACTCCTTGTGAAAGTGATCCTATTGTGTTCAGCAATTACAGTAGTTCTAATCTTGGCTTTGGACTAAGCCCTTTTTGGGATTTTGGGGCAGGTGCGTCACCTGCTACTGCAACAACGGATGGACCACATACTGTAACTTACACGACTTCTGGTCTTAAAACAGTTACTTTAGAATATAGAGATCAGTTTGGGTTTGCCTTTGATAGCCGAACTAGTGTTGACTATATCAATGTTACACCAGTCGCTGACTGTGGAGTTCCTGTTACAACTATAGATAATGCAGAACAGATTTCTATGTATCCAAATCCAACGACAGGAAATGTCTCTTTAGATTTGGGACGCATTCCAACAGAAGCAAACATTCAAATTCTCAGTATTCATGGAAAAGTATTAACTTCTATGCAAATAGAAAGAGAGCAATATTTAACCTTATCATTAAAAAATCACCCTTCTGGTATTTATTTAGTGACGATACAAATGGAAGAATCAACGACTACCTTAAAAGTTATTAAAGAATAAGACTTTTTTCAATTGAAATACTTCCTGGCAGCTTGCTTTTAATAGCAAGCTGCCTTTGTTTATACAAAGATTCTTAACTTTATTCCAATACAATTTTGTAAGGCTTATAAAATTGTTGTATGTTGTTTTTTACTTATTATAATAACTGGTGTTACGCAAAAACCTTTTTTCTATTAGTATTAAAACTGTTCTTTGCTTATTTAAGCACTCTTTAATGTTTAATTTTTAATGCTGAATTTTTAATGTCTGTGATGTTATAAATCATTCAACATTAAAAATTCAG
>CALDEP010000287.1 GCA_937942475.1 uncultured Aureispira sp. | reverse complement strand
CAGCATCATTATAAGCTACATAGATATTGTTACTAGCAACAACAAGTAAATCTAAAAACCCTACAATACCAGCAGAGATATTAGGCCCTCCAACATCAACCCAAGAGCTTCCATCGTACATTTTTACGCTTAATTTATTCTGATTATAGGCATCTCTATAAGCGACATAAGCAGTATCATTATGTACCTCCAAATCTTGATTTAATACTGTACTATCTGAAAAACCAGCTACTCCAACAGTATCCCACTGTTGTGCACTAGCACTAAACGAAAACAGGCTCACAAAAAGCAGCCCCAATAAAGAGTTCTTAAAGAATGTTAAATTCTTTTTCATGGTTATAATTTTTATAATTAAACATATTTTTTATTAAAAAAACAAAGGTCTATTTTTTTTAGCAGAAAGTCAAGTATAAAAACGTAAAAGCCAATTATCTTAATAGATAATTAGCTTTTATTATAAATAAAATTCAAATAACTTATCAATTAAGCACCATAAGGCACCCAAATATTTTTAATCTGACTTGCATGGCGCAGAAATGTTTCCCCTTGTCCGTGTGCGACATCGTACCAATTACGATATTTGCCATTGGCAACCCAAGTTCGTTTCATATTGTCGGCAGAAGTCTCTTCGATCATTTTTGATACTTCTTGATTACCAAAATACCAAAGACCATCTACATTGTCGTGCTTCGCTAAAACACTCGTCAATTCTGCTTGGTTTCCAGTTACAATATTAATGGTCCCAGCAGGAACATCTGACGTTTCTAATAATTGATAAAAATCCGTTGCCAATAAAGGAGCCACTTCAGAAGGAATGACCACCGCATTATTTCCCATTGCAATAACAGGGATCACCGTAGAAACAAAGCCCAATAAAGGCGCTTCATTTGGACAAACAACAGCCATTGTACCAATCGCTTCAGGCATTGCCATCGTTATATGTCTAGAAAGCGTATGATGCACATTACCATCGTACTTATCAGCCATTGCAGCATAATAATAAATACGTTGAATCGACAAGTCCACTTCCTCCAAAGCCGTTTCTAAACTAACAGAAATGGACTGTGCTATTCTGAGCGCAAATTCTTGTTTTCGATACTCCATATTCTCTGCGATAAAATACAGCACCTGTGCACGAGCGTGTCCTGTTTTACCAGCCCAGTTTGTACTTTTAGAAGCTGCTTCAACCGCATTTCTAATATCCTTTCGATTTCCTTCAGAAACATCGCCAACATACTGTCCATTTGGATTGTATACTTTATTGGTATAACCACCATCTGGTCGAGCTTGTTTGCCACCAATATACATTTTTGCCGTTTTGTCAATACTTGGCAAACCTTTCGTGTCTAATTCTAAAGGCTCTATAGCCTTAGGACTTTCAAAAGGCGTGCTACTAAAGGTGTCGTTGGTACGCAACTGCATGTATTCGTGCAAACCTTCTTTGCCTCCTTCTCGTCCAAAACCAGATTCTCGGTAACCTCCAAAACCAGCAGCAGCATCAAAGACATTTGTACAGTTCACCCATACCACACCTGCCTTAATTTTTGGCGCCACTTCTAAGGCTAAATTAATATTATCCGTCCAAATACTTGCCGCCAAACCATAGCGAGTATTGTTTGCCAATTTAACGGCTTCTTTATGTGTTCTAAACGTCATTGCTACCAAGACAGGACCAAAAATCTCTACTTGGGCAATCGTTGAAGAAGGCTGTACATCTGTAAATAAAGTAGGCGGGTAATAAAATCCCTCTTGGGGACAAGCATCTTTAGCTTGATAAACATTTCCGCCTTCGTCAATGCCTTGTTGGACTAATTTTGTAATTGTTTTCAATTGAGAACCATCTACAACAGCACCCATATCAATACATTTATCCATAGGATTACCGATTCGAAGTTTTTCCATTCGAGCCTTGATTTTTGCATACAACCGTTCAGCGATACTTTCTTGTACCAACAAACGAGAACCTGCACAACAAACCTGTCCTTGGTTAAACCAGATTGCATCAACAACGCCTTCTACTACAGAATCTAAATCAGCATCTTCAAAGACGATAAACGGAGATTTTCCGCCTAATTCTAGTGATAATTTCTTCCCACTTCCTGCTGTTGCTCTACGAATAATTCGCCCTACATCGGTAGAACCTGTAAAGGCAATTTTATCCACATCTGGATGATTTACAATCGCAGCTCCAGTATCTCCTTCTCCTGTTACAATATTCACGACGCCAGCAGGCAAGCCTACTTGATCGCAAATTTCAGCAAATAATAAAGCCGTTAAGGACGTAAATTCTGCGGGCTTCAAAACCACCGTATTTCCCATGGCTAAAGCAGGCGCAATTTTCCAAGCCAACATTAACAAAGGAAAATTCCAAGGAATAATTTGTCCAACGACACCTACTTCTTTGTAATCTTTCAAATCCGTATCCATCAACTGCGCCCAACCGGCATGATGGTAAAAATGACGTGCCACTAAAGGAATGTCAATATCTCTTGATTCACGAATAGGTTTTCCATTATCCAAGGATTCTAAGACCGCAAACAGCCTTGAATTTTTTTGAATTTGGCGAGCTAAAGCATATAAATAGCGAGCACGTCCATGTGCGCCCAATTTAACCCATTTAGGCAAGGCTTTGTTTGCAGCTTTAACGGCTTTGTTAACGTCTTTTTCGCCAGCATGTGCAATTTCCGCTAGTACTTGTTTGTTCGAGGGATTTACAGATGGAAAATAAGTTTTGGTAGAAGGCGTTTCCCACTTACCATTACAGTAAAATCCAAATTTATTGTCATGTTTTTTTAACCAATCAAAAGCAGCTTTTGTGCTTTCCGGTGCAGGACCATATTCCATGGTTTCAAATATTTTCTTGATATTCATTGTCTAATTCTACTTTTTAACTCATGTTACGCAAATGTCTTTTTAATGCTATTTAAACTTATCCTTGATTACTTCACCTTGTTTTAAGGTTGAATGTTTAATTTTGAATGCTAAATGCCCATAGCAATAGGGCATTAAAAATTTAGCATTCAACATTCAACCTTAAAACAAAAGTGCGAAACCAGTTATAGGCATTGAGCGATTTAATTAACTTTTTGTGTAACAGGAGTTTTTAATTTGGCTCATAACATCAATTGTTTATAATTGCAATATACAAGCATTCAATTCCAAATTTCAACCAACCTAAGCCATTGGATGGCGATAAGATGCCGAATAACGTCCCGTCACAAAGTGCTCTAATTGACGTTCAATATCCGCCAATAAACTACTTGCTCCAAATCGAAACATTGTATTGTTCAGCCACTCATCTCCTAGTTCTTCTTTTATTAACATCAGCCAATTCAAGGCTTGTTTTGCGGTACGAATACCACCAGCTGGCTTAAAACCAACCTTGTAGCCAGTGTATTCTTGATAATCTCGAATCGCACGCAGCATCGTCAAACTAACAGGAAGTGTCGCATTTTCAGACTCTTTTCCTGTGCTTGTTTTAATAAAATCAGCACCCGCCATCATACAAACATGACTCGCTTTCGCAATATTTGTCAAGGTAGAAAGTTCCCCTGTTGCTAAAATAGCTTTCATATGTGCTGCGCCACAAGCTTGGCGCATTTGCTTTATTTCACTGTAAAGTCCTTCCCAGTCGCCTGTCAAAACTTGCGCTCTATGAATGACAATATCAATTTCTTTCGCTCCAGCAGCAACAGAAAGTTCTATTTGCTTCAACCGTTCTTTCAAAGGAATTAATCCAGCAGGAAAAGCGGTTGAGACTGCCGCAATTGGAATAGTGCTTCCTTTCAAAGCTTCTTTGGCATCTTTAATTAAATTATGATACACACAAACAGCTCCTGTTGTAATGCCCATATTTTCCATACCCATCGCCTTCAATAAATCTTGACGCACAGGTTGTCTTGCCTTTGCACACAAACGTTGCACATTTCCAGGCGTGTCATCTCCTGCCAAGGTCGTCAAATCAATACAAGTAACTGCTCTTAATAACCAAGCCGCTTGCCATTCTTTTTTGACCGAACGACGAGTCCCAATAGTAGCAGCTCTGCGTTCTACAGCACTTCTATTAATGTTCAGCCCTCTAATATAATCCATATCCAAAGGAATCCCTTCGTTTCTTTGATGTTTAGGTTCTTTGGAATCGGTCTTTTTATTTTTTGTTTTTGCCATCTTTTTTCAGATATAGTGTTGGTCTTTTTACCTTAATTTATAAAACTCAGAAAGAACAAGATAAGATTTTATCTTTAAAATCAATAGCTACTTCAAAAAACGCTGTTATTAATACCTATCCTAATAACAAAAAAACCACCCTTGAACATAAGTTCAGAGTGGTTTGTCTTTTTTTTGCTTATAAAAATCTTACTCCGCATCATTCGTAGATTCTTTGTTTTCCTTTTTCTCTAGATTTCTTTCCTTCTTAGGAAAATGAGGCGTTTCCGTATGCTGCTCGTAAGCATAAATAATTTGTTTCACCAAACGATGGCGCACAACATCGGCACTGGTTAATTGAAGCATTCCAATACCTTCAATATTTTTCAAGATATTCAAACTCTTAATCAAACCAGATTGCTGTCTACGAGGCAAGTCAATTTGCGACAAATCTCCTGTAATAATACATTTAGCTTGAGGTCCCAAACGCGTCAAAAACATCTTCAATTGTGTTTCTGTTGTGTTCTGTGCCTCATCCAAGATAATAAAAGAATTGTCCAAGGTACGTCCACGCATAAATGCCAATGGGGCAACTTCAATGACCCTATTTTGCATATACAAAGCCAACTTTTCAGGCGGAATCATATCATCCAAAGCATCGTATAAAGGGCGTAGATAAGGATCAATTTTATCCTTTAAATCGCCTGGTAAATACCCTAGGTTTTCACCAGCTTCTACAGCAGGTCTAGTCAAAACAATTCGACTAACCAAGCCCAATTTCAATGATCGAACCGCTAAAGCAACAGCCGTATACGTCTTCCCTGTTCCTGCTGGTCCAATCGCAAACAAGATGTCGTTTTCATTCGAAAGTTCGACTAACTTTTTTTGGTTTTGGGTTCTTGGCAGAATAGGTCTTCCATTACGTCCATGCACAATTACGTTCTTACTATCTTTCTTTACCTTTGTAATAAAAGGATTTTCTCCACTAAGAATATCTTTGATATTTGCTTTGCTCAATTCTCCATATTGTCGAAGCATTTTGGTCATCATTTCCAACTTGCTTTTGACTTCTTGCACCCGCTTTTTATCTCCATTCAACTTCATCATTCCTCCTCTAGAAGTGATCGTTACATCAGGATAAGCTTTCCGTACAGCATTAAGATTGTTGTCATTTTGACCATACAAAGCAACCAAATCTAAATCTTCAATAAGTAATACTATTTCGCTTAAACTCATTTGTTTGTTTTAATGTGATAACAATAGTTCGCTATTTCTGTTCAACGAACTACTCTCGTAAATTCAGTCCATTTAAGATTAGGTGGTATTTTATGGCTCCATTTACGTTTAAGTAAGTACTCAAAAACAGCCATTTTCAGGGCGATTATTTTTGAAAGAGTACCTACTACCCTAGTTTTACAATTTTTAATAGAAGAAGGTTCCCAAGATTAAAATTTAACTGCATTCTGTTTTTATTTTATAAAAACAAGCCAACCATGCGCTAAAAATATTAGCTTGACTTTCAAGTAAAAAGAGAATTCCACTGCTTGTTCTTAAATTTACAAGCCTCCTCATTTTTTTCAAAAAAAGAATCCTTGTATTAGGCTCTATCACGAATTCCTTCCTATGAAAAAATCAGTATTCTATCTCAATACAAAGTAATTCGTACAAAAATCTATTCATCCAATACACAGCGACAAGAATTATAATCTGATTTTTTTTCAGCAGAACGTTTCACCTTCTTTTGACCTATTTCCAATCCTCTTATCCAGGCCGTTTCAGCATCTACTTCCGAAGCTGTCCAAAATCGAGCTTCTTTCTCTACCCCTTGATAGCTACTTCCATCTGAATAACCTGCTGGTAAAGCTCTAAAAGAAATTGGAGCAGCGCCTTTCTTCCCTTTTTGCCATTGAATTGAGGATTTTAAATGTTCCCCTATTTCATCTCCCCTCCAACCTGTTCCAGCTCCTTCTTCCTCTGACATTCCCAAAACGCTTTCTAATGTTTTCCAATCTTCATCTCTTGCCAAATGCCAGTTTTCTGGACAAGCTACTTTTGCTTGTTCAAAATTATACAAAACACCATATTCAACTCCTAGAGCAATCGGATCTTTAAGCACGCCGGGCACTTCATATCGAAGGTTTTGAGTCATCCAAACGGCATCACAAACCGTTACGGTCGAATAACGACTTCCATCTCTAGGATCAACTAAAGTTCCATAAACAAGAGAACAATCAATTCCCTTTTCTTCTTGACCACAACTTGCAATAAGACTCATAATAGCGAGGCAACATATTATTTTAATTGCAACTTTTTTCATAACTTACTATTTTAGCGATTCATTATTAATCATTTATAGGGGGATCTTTTTTAAGTTTTTTTTTACTACAGTACTTTATTTTCATTTTAATCCTTGGCTCATTTTTTACCCAAAAAATGAAATTAACAAAGACCAAAAAAATTTGGCAAATTGTATTTTGCTGCTCTACAAAATAATCACCAACTAAAAGTACACTTTTTGTTTAAACTGCACAATTACAAAAATCAAAATTTATCAGTTTTTTTTCATGTACTTTATCTTTAATTAAAAAAACGATAATCTGACAATTGTACGATTTCAAACAGGCTATTTCTGACGTTTTAGAACCTTAAAAATTGTTCTTAAAAAAAAGGAATAGTATCAAAAAACTCCTATTTTTATCAGCTAAAGCTAATTGGTATTATCAATACTTCGTGTAGAAATCGTATTAGATTGATTATTAGCTAGATAACTTTCACACCCAAGATGTTAATAAGCTGGTAATCAACCTAATGCAAGATGTGTTTTTATGTTTTTTGTAAAAAAACTAAAAACTCCACGAAGTATTAGTTATAATACTTTATGATATTTGAGATTATTACTAAAATCCCCTTTGTAGTAAATTAATATTGTACAGAAGATCTTGAAAAAATGGTACAAAGCTATTAACTAAGAAACAACCTTGATATGACAAGTTTTAGAATAAGACCTCGATTTAGATTTACAACTCCATCTAGCCCTGAGCAAATAAAGAAAGAGATGGAAGAAAAGCTTAAAACAAGCCATGAAAGCTTCACCTTTAAATCTCTCCAAGGGCATTTTATTGTAAGAATAAAAGGCGGAGAAAAACACTATTGGTCCCCACACCTACACATTGTTTTTGAAAAACTCCCTGAAGGAAACACCCTTATCAGAGGTCTGTATGGTCCAAATCCTAATATCTGGACACTTTTTATACTCTTATATAGTTCTGTTGTCTTGTCTATGCTCTTTGTTGGAATTTATGAAGGTTCTCAATATAGTTTGGGCATTATTACTTCCTTTTCTTGGACGATTCCTATTTTACTTGGAATTGGTGTATTCCTGTATTTGATTAGCCAATTTGGTCAAAAGCTAGGCGCAGAACAAACCTTTGCATTGCATCATTTTCTAGAAGACTCCTTGCATCAACATATTGATATTGAATAAAAATTGAAATTTTAAAAACCATACTATCGAGTACCTTCCTTCTTATTTTTTTACTAACTTTGCCTAAACTTTAGGGGTGTACCAATAAATTGGTACTGAGAAAGACCCTCATTACCTGATACAGTTCGTACTGGCGTAGGGAAAAGTTGCACCAACTATAGATCACTATAGTATGCCACTCCATTGGTCTTTCCTCTCCTCTTTTTACTCTAATTATCATTTTATAAGCATATGACCATTTCAGTCAACCAAAAAGAGCATTCATATCCTGCTCCTTTGACATTAGTAGACTTAGTAAAACAACTGGGTAAAGCTGAAAAAACAGGGATTGCTATTGCTGTTAATAATAGTGTTATTCCTAAAAACAATTGGACGAACCTACTGTTGAAAGATCAAGATAAAGTAACTATCATAACGGCCACACAAGGGGGCTAGTATTAACGCCCTGCATGGGGTTTAAAATTGAGATTATGAAAAAAGATAAAATTCCAAGTGAAGGCATTATTACAAAAGATCCATTCCCTGCCTCCAAAAAAATCTATGTAAAAGGAAAAATTCATGACATAGAAGTTGCTATGCGTGAAATTTCTTTGGAAGACACAATACATAAAAGTACAGGAACAGTAGAAAAAAATCTTCCTGTAACGATTTATGATACTAGTGGTCCTTATACAGATGAGAATATCAATATTGATATCACAAAGGGAATCAAGCGTTTGAGAGAACAATGGATTTTGGACCGTGGTGATGTAGAACATTTGGAAGGTATTAGTTCTGAGTACGGTCAAGAACGTTTAGATGATGACAAACTAGATCACTTGCGCTTTCCGACTTTGCAACACAAGCCATTGCGTGCAAAAGAAGGTTGTAATGTTTCTCAAATGCATTATGCAAGAAAGGGAATGATTACGCCTGAAATGGAATACATTGCGATTCGTGAAAACCAACGCCGAGATGAATTGATGCAACAAGGGGTCGATTTCAAACAACATCCAGGAGAAAGCTTTGGTGCTAATATTCCTACAGGATTTATCACAGCAGAGTTTGTTCGAGATGAAGTTGCTGCTGGGCGTGCGATTATTCCTAATAATATCAATCACCCTGAATCTGAGCCAATGATTATTGGTCGTAATTTCTTGGTTAAAATCAATGCTAATATTGGTAACTCTGCGGTTACTTCTAGTATTTCCGAAGAGGTAGAAAAAGCCGTTTGGGCTTGTCGCTGGGGAGGTGATACGATTATGGATTTGTCTACTGGACAAAATATTCATGAAACTCGTGAGTGGATTATTCGCAACTCTCCTGTACCAATTGGTACGGTGCCGATTTATCAAGCCTTGGAAAAAGTAGATGGTAATGCCGAAGATTTGACTTGGGAAATTTTTAGAGATACGCTAATTGAACAAGCAGAGCAAGGCGTTTCTTATTTTACCATTCATGCAGGTGTTTTGTTACGCTATGTTCCTTTAACAGCTGATCGTATTACGGGCATCGTTTCTAGAGGGGGTGCTATTATGGCAAAATGGTGTTTGTCTCATCACAAAGAAAACTTCTTGTACACGCATTTTGAAGATATTTGTGAGATCATGAAGGCTTATGATGTTGCATTTTCTTTGGGAGATGGTTTGCGTCCAGGTTGTTTGGCAGATGCAAATGATGCGGCTCAATTTGGTGAATTAGAAACCTTGGGAGAATTGACTAAAATTGCTTGGAAACATGATATTCAAGTAATGGTTGAAGGTCCTGGTCACGTTCCTATGCAGTTGATTAAGGAAAATATGGACAAGCAATTGGTTGATTGTTTTGAAGCGCCTTTCTATACCTTAGGACCTTTGACAACAGATATTGCTCCTGGTTATGATCACATTACGTCTGCTATTGGTGCCGCTCAAATCGGTTGGTACGGAACAGCAATGCTTTGCTATGTAACGCCTAAGGAACACTTGGGTTTACCAAACAAAAAGGATGTAAAAGATGGTGTCATTACCTACAAAATTGCAGCACATGCAGCAGATTTGGCAAAAGGACACCCTGGTTCTCAACATCGTGATAATGCCTTGAGTAAAGCACGTTTTGAGTTCCGTTGGAACGATCAATTTAATCTATCTTTGGATCCTGATACGGCTCGTGAATATCACGATGAAACACTTCCTGCAGAGGGGGCAAAAATTGCGCATTTCTGTTCTATGTGTGGTCCAAAATTCTGTTCTATGAAAATTACGCAAGAAGTGCGTGACTATGCGGCTGGTCTAAAAGCAGACGAAGCGGCTGCCTTACAAAAAGGAATGGAGGAAAAATCAAAAGAATTTACCGATAAAGGCTCTGAGATTTATAGCTAATCTTAGACTTTTGAAGAATATATATTAAGAGGGCAAACTTTCGAGTTTGCCCTTTTTTTGTTTGCAACATTCCTTAAATGTTAAGATAGGTTCTACTTCTCGTTGCCATGTCACTTTAGGCTCTTGGTTTATAGATTATTAAATATAAAGGAGCGATTTTGACGCCCCAAAAGCTCTCCCAAAAGGCTCTTTTCTTTATTATAATTTTCCTTTTTAAGGCGTACTATTTTAAAAATTTGACCCAAATTACCGAACCCCACCAATAAGAAGTTTGTTTCCCATAATAGAAGTCTGTACCACACGTCTAGGATGAGACATTTTAATTTATTCATTAAGCCTAAGTCCAACTATAAATATGAAAAAGTATTCATTAATCCTCTTATTCGTTTTCGCCTTCCTCTTTGGAAATGTAAATGCACAATCCTCCGTAGATTCAATTCAATTAAATAAAGAATTCTCTGATTTAGACGAAGCACTAAAAGATCCTGAGAATGTTTACAGACTTAATTTGAGCAATCAAGAATTGCAATTTCCAGATACCATTTGGTCAAAATTCACCAACCTTAGGTATCTAAGTCTAAAGAATGATCATCTGACACAAATACCAACAGGTGTTAGCTACCTAAAAAATCTTATTGTCTTAGATTTAAGTGGAAATGACTTTGAAGTATTGCCAACAAATTTTAGTCAACTAACCAACCTTCAAGAGTTATACTTGAATGATGAGAAATACTTCAAGTTTGATAAAAACATTTCTATTCTAAGTTCCTTGCCAAATCTAAGGTCTTTGCACATCGAAAATGATGGTTTGACGTCCTTGCCTGAAGACATTTCTAAACTAAGTCATTTAGAGTCTTTGTATCTTAATAACAACAATTTCAAGCAAATACCAACAGGAGTTAGTTCTTTAAAAACGCTTAAATTACTAGATTTGAGTGGGAATGATTTTAAAGTATTGCCAGAAAGCTTTACGAACTTAACGAATTTGCAAGTGCTGTTTTTAAATGATGATAAAAAATTCAACTTCAAAAAGAACATTGGCATTTTGAGCGCATTGCCAAGTCTTACCTCCCTTCATATTGAAAATGATGGTCTAAAATCATTGCCAAAAGACATCTCTAGATTGAGTCATTTAGAGTCTTTGTACCTTAATGATAACAAATTCAAACAAATACCAACAGGCTTAAATAAATTGGAAAGTTTACAGTATTTAGATGTTCATGGTAATAAGTTCATTCTACCAACAGATGATATGAAAACCAAAGATTTAGGCTTTAAAATTAGGTACTAAATACTAGTAATTCAATATATATATGAAGGGCAAACTTTAGGGTTTGCCCTTTTTTTGTTTCGAGGAATAGCTTCTTAGGCGATAAAAATGAGTCCAAAACAGAAAGCTTTTTTAAGGAAAAACAGGCCTTTTAAGCTTAATTAATTAAATTGCTTCTACTCAAGCAAAACCATGATTTTATCCAATAACAGAACAGCTTGAAGAACGAACCTTATTATAAAAAAGAGCACCATGAGCAAAAAAATTGAACTTACAAACAAGCAAACCGTCCTCAAAAACGTTACCACAAATGGGAGGACCAAACCTTCCATGTTATAGAAGGAAAATTGGAAGCAAAAGTGGGAGATGAAGTTTTTGAAATGGGGGTTGGAGATTCAATCCATTGCCCCAGAGGCACTTCTCATTTTATTAAAAATATTGGAAAAACAGATGCCAAATTAATCAGTTATATTTTCCCTGGAGATTGGGCGGAAGAGTTCTTTGAAGAAACTAGTAGACAGGTAAAAGCTGGCAAAGTCGACTTACAATTGATGGAAGAAAAATTTGGCCTTGTATATTTATAATAAGCTATTTATCCACAAATTTCAATGCCGACTAATTCATTCTTCTTGTTAAAATCTAGATAAACAGGAATACCTTGGTAATTATCAACCAAGTCACAAAGATCTATCGTTTTAGTAATCGTTTTATCACTCAAATTGTCCAAAGGCATCTTCACATAGCCTACAGCAAGATCATCTTTGCTGATTTTTACGTTAATTTTATTCGATTCTTTCATCTACATTCTTTTTTAGTCTGTTGACTGTTTGTATCTCATACTTTTTTTGCTAAAAGAAACCGAATTTGCGATAACATAGTAAGATTGATTTTCACTTCCTAAAAATTTAAAAAGTGTTGTTCCCTTTGTGTAGTAATTTTCATAAATATAGCTCTTCAAGGCTGGATCAGTGAAAACATCAGGATACACTATTTCAAGAAAGGTGCTTTCTTTAGTCCAAGTCCAAGTTTTTCCTACTTGAACATAAGTTACTCCAGTAAATATAATTTCAAGATCATGAGAATAGGTTAAATCTTCCGCTGCGATAATCAAGAGTTTATCGTCAATGAATGATTTCACTTCTAAATCCAACCAATTATACTCCTTAAGAATATCATTCAACAAATTAGTGTCCATATCCTAGAGCTATTATCACTTGATTTAAAACTAATCGGCAACACATCGACAAGACAAGCCTCTACCCTTTTCCATCATACCTCTCCGAACACCGTCAAAATCTTTGGTCAAGGAGCGATTAAAGCCCTGTCCATTTCCAGCATCAGTAGCGGTCCATAATTGCGCTTGATAAGTCAACTCTTCAAAAGCATTTTTATCATTATTATAAATACCTGTTGGATAAACA
>CALDEP010000286.1 GCA_937942475.1 uncultured Aureispira sp. | reverse complement strand
TTTTCTAATAAAACAAAGGAATTAAATGAGTTGCTTGTCAATTGGTTTAATGAAAAACTTTAAACGTTCTCTGACAAACTTCTCGCGCAGTAAATCGTGTGGTAATAAGCTAAACCATTTTTCTATTAGACAGTATGAGCCCTAAGTTTTAAGTAGAAAGTCGTCTGTTTTCTTTTGATAATAAACGACTTACGACTTTCTACTTAAAACTTATATCCCAATTCGTAGCTGTTAAAAGATGACCTATTTTTTAAACTCCATACGATTTACTGCGTGAGAAGAGTTGCAAAAAAACCACTTTAAAAACTAAGCACAACTATAGGTATAGTCCATAACACCCTTCGAGATGCGACGACACCATCCCCTCCCCTTAGAACGAGCAATCAAACTAGAATGAAATTAAAAAAAAGACACCTTACAATCGGACTATTTTTTAGTATTTTAACAACGTTCTACGCTTGTAATCATCCAATCAATACGGATCATGTTCAAGTACTCAAAGAAGAATCTCTTAGTGATAAAAAAACGGAACTTGATTCAAAAGCAATGGTCATTTACCAAGACAAAAAGAACAACTTTTGGTTTGCGAGTGAAGAAAGGGGCGTCTATAAATATGATAGAGAGCACCTTACTCTTTTTACTTCAAATGATGGTCTAGGTAGTTATCGAATTATAAGTGTTCAAGAGGATGATTTCGGAAATCTTTATTTCGATACTCCAGAAGGCGTTTTCAAATATAATGGAGAAAAATTTGCCACTTTAACTATTGTGGAAAGTAAGGACTCGGAGAATGAATGGAAATCAGAACCAGGAGATTTGTGGTTTAGAATCGGATGGGATAAGAGTGGTCCTTACCGTTTTGATGGAAAAAATCTATATCAATTAAAATTTCCAAAAAACAACATGGAAGATGAATTCCGTAGAAAATATCCCAATCCTCCTTTTAATCCTTACGGAATTTATTCTGTTTATAAAGACAGTAAAGGCAATATTTGGTTTGGCACCGCTTACTTCGGTATTTATTTATTTGATGGGAAAGAAATTAGCTGGATGTATGAAAGCCAGTTGACAAAAACACTTGGAGGTGGTGATTTTGGTATTCGCTCTATGATAGAAGATCAAAATGGAAACTATTGGATATGCAATCCGAATTATAAATATACCTTGTTTCCAAACGATAGTGTAAATCATGGACTCAAATCAATAAACTATAAACGGCAAATTGGAATAGAAAATATAGTGCAGGAGGATTTATATTTCTATTCAATGGAAATAGACAACAATGGAGATTTATTAATGTTTGCTAAAGAATATGGATTATGGCTAAATAATGGAAAAGAGCTAAGCCCCTTCTTTATCAAAGATGGTGAGCAAAACATTTCTCCTAAATCCATGTACAAAGACCTTCAAGGAACATTTTGGTTTAGCACCGATAAGCAGGGGATCTATAAATATAATGGAAAAACGTTTGAAAAGTTTAAAGTAAAATAGGTGCCACTAACACTGTATATTAAACAAACTAGATATACAACAACGACGCATCTTTGACGATTATTACGTAAAAACACACTCAAAACGGAAGCAACTTCTCTCTTATTCTATTTTTATTCAGGTGAATAAAACTGTATTTTCACCAGTCCATCAACACGCCTGACTGCTTGTTGATCAAATAGTTCTATATAAGTAATTGGACCATTCGGTAAATCTTTCCAAACATTCATTATTACAAATAAAGATAGAAAGGAATTAAAACAATCATTATTGCAAAAACGCCTAATACTAAGCCAAATAAATTAACAATTTTCATTTTCGTATCGCCACTTTTTAAATATTTCCATCCACAGAAAATGCCAGTTAAAGCTAATAAAATAATAAAGATTTTAATACCAAAACTTGCCGAAATCATTTGAGCACCTCCCCCTTCTCGCTCTCTAACCACCCTCAACAAGTATAGATTCATTTCCAATCCTAAAGAGATAACAAAACTTGACAGTCCAAATGATAGATTAGCAAAAATTAATAAAAAAAGCCTCCAACCACCTTGACGAACAAGTTCTTGACTGTCTAAGATAGTAGATTCGTTCGATTCCATTATAATTCTAATTTTAAAGTATTCCCCTCTAAAAATGTTCCTTTGGAAGCTGTGATTTTTATTTTTTGTTCCGCTGAAAAACCAATTGTTTCTCCATCTTTCAAAACCATATCTTGACCAACAATATAGTCAACTATTGACAATAGAAAATCGTACAAATCCATCTGTTCCATCGAACTATCCAAGACTTCTAATTCCTCTTTTCCAAAATCCTTTAAACCAAACGTATAAATACTGCTGCCCTTTTCGCTTTTAACCAAACCAATATAAATCCAGAGTTGAATCGGCAATTGATCTTCCAATAAAAAGTCGGCAAAATCTAAATATAAACTATTAGACAGCAACAAGGTTTGTGTGCCTTGATAAATTCCAATTGCCTTTGACGTTCTTAAAACAGAAGCATTCAACTGTGTCAATATTTTATACCGCTCCAAAATCGTAACATCCTTACTAGAAAGCACGGTAACAATAGCATGACTCTGATGATTTTTACAATCTTCTAAAGCCGTTTTCCACAAATAATTATAAGGCGCAATATCTTCGATATCTTTGGCAGGAATCGGTGCAGGCATACTCGCCAGGGCTACTAATACACCGTTAACATTCATTGTTGCCGTTTGCCCATCACCACTAATATCAGAAATTTCGGCGTTCCAATACGTTTTCAAATCAGCTACCACTGCGTCCAAATCATAGGAATCTGTTCCATTAAACATAGGCATTGCCAATAGAATAGTATTTCCATTTTCTTCTTCTACCAATACTTCTTCCTGCTCCCTGCTTGGGGATGTTCCCAATTCACTTGGAGATTTTTTCTGCTCTTTTTTTTTCTTAAACCAATCAAATAAGCCCATGAGTATTGTTATTAATAATTACTAAATTCGTTTTTAAAAGAGTAGATTACTAAAAGCTTACGCCACCCCTTTTTTACGTATAAAAAAGCCAAGTACGCCTACCAAAATGACACCAAGAGGAATCCACCACCACCAAAAAGCATGTTTAGAATAGATGGCAACCGTCCCTGTGTCCCCAATTAAGACATAAGCCGCCCAAAAAACAGGATGCCCAATGACGCCCTTGGCTTCATCCATATAACTTATTTTGGCTTGTTTCAAAGCAAGATCTTTATCCATTCCTTCATATAAATTTTGATAAAAATACTGCATGATGCGTTGTGTTGACTGATCGTTAATCTGCCAAAGTGTGGTTAGAATACTAGAAGCTCCAGCATACATAAAACCACGCCCTAGACTCAATACGCCTTCTCCTTTTTGATAACTTCCATCTCCCGTAGAACAGGCAGACAAGACTAGTAGATTGGTATTCAAATTCAAGTTAGACAATTCATAAGCAAATAAGAAATTGTCTTCTATTGTATCCCCATTTTCAGTAAAGACCAAGCCCGATTTCATTGGCATTTTATTATTAACTAAACCGTGTAAAGCTAAGTGAATAATCGTATAATTGCCTGAAGATTTTTTGAAATTAGCTTCTGTTGCCAAGGCTTCCAGCCAAAATTGACCTTTATAAGTTTGTTCCAAAAAATACACTTCGTTTTTTGCCCCTTCCAGTTCCACCAAATTCTGTCGAAGTGCCATTCGTTCTTGAGGTATATTAATGAATGGCTGATGATAGGTTGCCGCCATTCCTAAAATACCACCGTCATTGCTTCTTGAAAGGCTACTCTTCTCTAATAATTCCAACCACAGGCTAGCTGTATATTGATAACTAATTTCATAATCTTTTAATAGATAAGGCAATCCTTTAAAATTAATGACCTCTGTTTTTATTTCTTCTGTTAACAATACCTCAAAAGGAATGTAATGCAACAAAGCATCTGCTGAAATAATCAACTTTTTAGACGCATTTTTCTCTGGCGCTAATAGTAATTGATAGAGACGATAACTTAATGCAGACAAATTGTTGAAGTCTTTTTTTGTAAAAGATTTTATATCGGAGATATTAGACAATTGTTTTTTTAAGGACAAGAGGTCTTTAGAAAAACTAGCATTCTCCTTTTTAGTTAAGGGCGCTATCCTAATGTTTATATTTTTGTCCGTCAAACTCAATACATACAAATTTCTTTTGCCTACAAAATAAGAGACAAAGGTCGCTTTTTGCTTTGACAGCGCAGTTTGCACCGCCTTAACAGAGGTGATTCTATCTTGAAATTTTAATTCATAATACTTGGGATAAGATTCCTCTAAGTATCGTTTCAATTGATCTAAACTTGTTCTTTTTTGGAGTAGAATAGCTTGAAAAGTAGCGACATTAGACGTTCTGTTTTTTCTTTGAGCATCTAATAATTTAGATTCATAAATCTTGATGTCATTACGCAAGCGCTGTTCTTTTGCACGAAGCGTATCAGGCACGCCACCAAAACTTTGTGCTAGATTTTCATTTAATGCTTCAGATAATAGTATCGCTTTACTCTTTTCTATAAGCACAAACATTTCTTCTAAATAAGCTTCATTTTTTGTTTCTTGGTACAAATTCCAGATGGCTTCTAAAGAATACTCGTAAATTCTAGGTGAATTATCCAGTAATTTTTGTTTCGCCTCCTTCGTGGTTAAGCTTTGTCGAATTTGATCCAATAAGACTCTAGCTTGTTGAGTGGTGGTATAAAAATCTTGCTCATTTTCTATCGTTCCCCCATGTTGTTTTTTCCAATAAAGTAAATCCAATTTTTTAGTCAAAGTCACTAAAGCATGAGGTTCATCTTGTGTGTAAACAACAAATTCTTTAGAGCCTGTGTTTTTTAATAAATCCAAGGCACGATTGTATAAATCAAGTGCCCGATCTACCTTTTTTTGTTGAAACCAAAAATCACCCCTTATGGTCAATGTTTTGGAAAAAAATGCAAATTGGGGCGCTTCTCTTCTTTGTAATAACAGGTCTTCTAAAATTAAGTAATTTAAGGTATCCTCTCTCATCATATAATACTGCATCAAAGGATTTATTACAAGATAAGAGCCTTGTCCTTGTGCCAGTAAATAATGTAAATTTTCATCTAGCAACTTCACATATGGCGCTGCTTTTTCTAAATTTTCATACTTGAGTTGAATGCCCAACAAACCACTGTAAACATAAGCGTAATTAATTTTGGCAAATGGATCTTTTTCTAACTGTTCTTTAGGTGGTAATAAGTCTTTGGCTTCTAAAAAGCATTTTTCTGCCGCTAGATAATCGCCTAATTCTTTGTGGATATTTCCAGAACGAGTCAATTGTTGCAAATATAATATTCGATCTGTATTTTTAGATACTAAGATTTTGCTTCCGTA
>CALDEP010000285.1 GCA_937942475.1 uncultured Aureispira sp. | reverse complement strand
CAACCAGGTGCATCTGAGCTAGAGGTATGGAATATTCCTGCCAATAGCAGCATTAATAAGCCAAAAACAACAGCGTCGTTTGTGAAAAATGGTTCCATCAGTATTGTTTAATCAGTTTCTGAAAAGCGGTTAGGTAAGTATTAAAGCTTCTAAGATACATTTTATTCCGAAATGTTTTAACTACAACAACAAAGTAAACTTGGAATGGATAAGAGAGGCTTGTTTAGTAGAAGCTAAAAAATAGAGATTTAACAGGCTAGAATTTTAATATTATGTATCTTGCTAAAAAGATTAAACTATGAAATTACTTTACACCAGCTTCCTTCTTATTTCTATCATAAGCCTTAGTTATGCGCAAGCTTGGCAGATCACACCGCTTGCAACAGCGCCAGAACGAATTACGAATAATGCTGTAGCAGAAGGTTTTGTGAATGGCGTGCCTTACATTTATACCTTTGGTGGGTTAGATTCTACTAAATCATATACCGGCATCCATCTGCGCTCTTATCGTTATAATACCATGACGAATGTTTGGGATACCATTGCGGCATTGCCAGATACGCTTGGGAAAATTGCAGCAGGAGCAAACCGTGTAAAAGATAAAATTTACATCATAGGCGGTTATCATGTGTATGCAAATGGGGGCGAAGCTTCTTCTAATAAAGTACATATTTACGATGTAAATAGCAATACTTATCTGGCGGATGGAGCGGATATTCCAGTGGCGATAGACGATCAAGTTCAAGCGGTTTGGAGGGATAGTTTGATTTATGTGGTAACAGGATGGAGTAATACAGGAAATGTATCTTCTGTGCAGATTTATAACCCTAGTTCAGATACTTGGCAAGTAGGAACGAGTGTTGGAAACAGCAATAACTTTCGTTCTTTTGGCGCCTCAGGAGCTATTGTTGGCGATACGATTTACTATTTTGGTGGGGCTTCAATGGCAGGTAGTTTTAACATTCAGATCTACTTCCGAAGAGGAATTATTAACCCTGCCAATCCATCTCAAATCACTTGGTCAAGTTTTACTTGGATGGGAATGAATGGCTATAGAATGGCGGCTACAACAGCTTTAGGGAAGGTGTTTTGGTTGGGCGGTTCTAATACAACTTATAATTATAATGGCATTGCTTATAATGGATCAGGAGGTGTTTCTCCTAATGGTAGAAGTTTGTATTATGATCGATCAGATCATAGTTTTGATGCAGAATTTGGCTATGATTTGCCAATGGATTTGAGAGGTATTGGAAATGTCAGCGATACCGTAAAATACTTAGTAGGCGGAATGAAAGCTGGGCAAATGCTTAGCAATGAAACCTTGCGATTGACCTTGCGTCCAGATTCTATTTTGACAACAGTGCCTGCAATTCTTATTCAAGAAGCAGTCGAGTTTAGCTTGTTTCCAAATCCTGCTACAGAAAGTGTGTTAATCCAAACAGAAGGGAATGATTCGGATTTAGAATATCAATTAATGACAACGTCGGGCGTTTGTTTGCGCAAAGGGATTATTACAGCAACTAAAACAACATTGGATGTGTCGGATTTAGTAGGTGGCGTTTATTTTTTGCAATTAGTTGGAGCGAATAAATTTGGTGGTCAATTGATAGTGATTGAGTAAAATTGTACAGATAAAAACAAAAAATATGAAATTAGAAATTGGTTGTGGGAAAAAGCCAAGAGAAGGATATTTGACTTGTGATATTCGAGATTTGCCCAAGGTAGATTATGTCTGTGCGGCAGATCAATTGCCTTTTGAAGAAGCCTCTGTGGATGAAATTTACTCTAGACATGTTGCAGAACATTTTACCTTAAAAGAATTTTTAAAGGTATTGGAAGAATGGAATCGTGTGTTGAAAGTAGGCGGAGTCGTCTATATCATCTGTCCCAATTTACTCTGGCATCTTAAACAAGTTTTAGAAGGCAGTCATGCTTCTTTTTATAATAAAGAATCTGGTAGCAATGATCGGTTTTGGGGAATGGGAAGTTTGTTTGGCTGGCAACAAGATGAATATGATGTACACAAGTTTGGGTACTACTTTGAATTGATGCAAGACATCTTAGTTGATTTTGGATTTGAAAAGGTAGAAGACCTAACCAATAGTGGGAGAGGCTTGGAAAACGAACCTTGGCACTTGGAAGTAAAAGGAATTAAAAAAGAAAAAGGACCCAAACACGAAGAAAGTCGATTTTTTAAACATTTTGACATTAGTCATTAAGCATTTTGGGTTGACTTATACTGGGCTGTATGTCGAAAAATGTAGCTCAAAAAATACAAAAAAAAGCCATCTCAAAGGAGATGGCTTTTTATATATTTTAATCTATAGTTTAACCTAAATAAGATCTTAGGTTATTTCTATTGTTTGATTTTCTTAATCTTCGAATGGCTCTTTCTTTAATTTGACGAACCCGTTCTCTGGTCAAATCACAAAGATATCCAATCTCTTCTAGCGTCATTGGTTGTTGACCATTTAAGCCATAATAAGCGGAAATTACATCGACTTCTTTTTTAGATAAAGTAGCTAATCCATTTTTGACTTCTTCTTTTAGAGATTCGTTCATTAAATCCCCTTCAGGCTCTTCTCCAGAACCATCATAAGCCAAAGTATCTAACATGGTCATGGCATCACTTCCTGATTCACTAGTCATAGGCGCATCTACAGAAACATGTTTGCCACTAATACGCAAAATATTACGGACTTCTTTAGGCGTTAAATCAACCAGATCCGACAATTCCTCTACACTAGGTTCTCTTTCAAATTCTTGCATGAAAGAATGATAGGCCTCGTTAATACGATTGTTGCTACCAATTTTATTCAGTGGCAAGCGAACCAATCGAGCTTGTTCTACAATTGCTTGTAGAATAGACTGACGAATCCACCAAACCGCATAGGAAATAAACTTGAAGCCTTTGGTTTCGTCAAAGCGCTTAGCGGCTTTAATTAAGCCCACATTTCCCTCGTTAATTAGATCAATCAATGGCAAGCCTTGATTTTGATATTGTTTGGCAACAGAAATAACAAAACGCAAATTAGCTCTTGTGATTTTGTGTAATGCTTCTTGATCACCTTGGCGAATTTTCTTTGCCAAGACAGCTTCTTCTTCAGAATCAATTAAGCTGATTTTACCAATTTCATTTAGATATTTATCTAGAGATAAACTATCTCTTTTGGTAATTTTTTGTGTGATTTTTAACTGTCTCATTTAGCTTTTTATTTTGTGATGTTCCCTAAGTTTTAAAACGAGATGGAGTGGGAAAAAGTTTCATTTTTTTGCGAATAAATAAATAAAAAAATAAGCAAAAAGATTAGACAAAGCGATGCCTATACAATCTGCAATATTAATGTAGATTGTAGGTAATTGTTACCCGTTTTTGTTTAAAAGAAAGATTTTACTAGGTAAAACACAAATAGATAGTTGTGGGGTGATTACTTATTATAGTAGCAAATTTCTTACCGTTTTTGAATATTCAACAATTTCTTTTTTAGAAAAATTTTCGAGCCAAGGAATACAGCCTAAACAAGGTATTTTACTGTATTCTAAAATGTATTTTTGAGAAGATTCTGTAATAGGACCATTGAAAATAATTCCAGCAATTGGAATGTCTCTTTTTTGCAAAGCATCAATTGAACTTAAGGTGTGATTGATAGAACCTAAGTAAAATTTTGCAACCAAAACAACAGGTATATTGAATCGTTGTATGAGGTCAATAATTAGAAACTCATCGTTTAGTGGAACAAAAAGTCCTCCAGCTCCTTCTACAATTAAGTTGTGGTCTGTTTCAGGAATTTCAAAGCCTTGAAAGTCAATTTCAATACCATCCACTTCTGCGGCATAATGTGGCGATGCAGGCGTATTGAGACGATATTTTTCTTTGAAAAAATGACTAGTAGGATTGCTAACTAATTGCTGAACCGTGTTGGTGTCTGTAAAATCCAATCCTCCTGCTTGTACTGGTTTCCAGTAATCTGCGGCTAAAGCCTCTACTAAAATGGCAGAAACAATTGTTTTTCCAACATCTGTATCAATTCCTGTTACAAAATACTGTTTGGTTTTCTTAGGAGTGATAGAAGGTGTTTGCATGATCGTTAAGTTAAGGATAAAAAAAGCAGTTAATATCCAATAAAGATACTAACTGCTTTTCTAAATAACTGCTGTTCAGAAAATCAAATTGTTAATTTTTTGAACCTAATATATAAACTACAGTAAATCTGCTTTTTTGTCAAATTTTATAAAGCTGTTTTTATTCCAATATTAACACTAAAAGAATTAATATAGTCTTTTCCAGCACCAGAAGGCGTAATGGCATGACGATAAGTTGGAAGAATGTATAAGCTAATTTTATCTCCCAATTGACGTTCTAATCCTAAACCTCCACCAATAGATAAAAATGCATTTTTGTCCATTTGTCCACCTTCAAAAACGCCTCTTTCAAAGTTATTTGAATTCAGGTCTTCTTTCAAGCTAATCCCATTTGTTGCAGAGATTTGAGTACCTGTATAAGATCGACTACTGATGATATTGGCAACAAGACCTGCTGTACCATAAATTTTCCATTTTTCACTTTGGAAGAAGGTATATTGGACATCTAGTGGAATTTCAATAATCACCAAATGACTTGTTTTAGATTGATTAATTTCTTGCGTATTGCCATCTATTTTATCAATCAAAATGACTTCATTAAGGTCGTATTTATTGTACGCAATAACCGCCCCTGTTTTTAGAGACATTTTGCGAGAAAACTCACTGGTAAACGTTAATCCACCACCATATCCAACACTAGTTCCTCCCATGCCAGTTGCAAAGTTAGAGCCGATACTTAAAACAGCCCCAACATAGTTTTTACCTCTAAATGGTAATTCTAGTTTTGTACGCTTGATTTCAAAAATAGGATCTGTTGTTTTGATCCCGTCTTTAAGCTCAATCGTAGGAATTTGTAGAATAGAAAATACGCTACGTGTCATATCTTCTTCTGTTGCACCTATTTCAGTTGCATTTCCAGCAGCTGCATTTTCTATTCCTTGTAGATTATTCGTAACATCTGTATCAGTTGTTGTACTTAGTGTATTGACTGTACCATCTTTACCAGTAGAACCATTGTTGTTGGTCTGATTCGGTACCTCATTGCCTTTAAACCTTGTTGTCAAAACTGTTGATGTATTCTTGTCATCAGTTGTTGTATTTGTTACAGCACTTGAATTTGAACGATTTGTTGTTGCTGCTGTAGCAAATGGGTTTGCATTAAAACTATTGTTATTCGAATTATTATCACTAGAAGCATCTGCTATAATAGTTGGTTTAGAACTATTGGTATTCGCTTGCTCATTCAATGCCTGCGGCTCTTGTAATTCATTACTAGAAGCATCAGCATCTTTTTCTTTCATTTGGAACGTACTATTTTTATCTTTAGTAGTACTTGTGTTATCAAAAATAGAAGAAGGATTTAGTGTAGTTGTTCGATCATAGTTTTCGTTTGAATGAGTATGTGGTGTTTGTTCAGAAGAGGTTAAGTTAAATATAGTGAAGAATAATAAGGCCATAACGCCCACTTCTGTACCTTTTAACCACCATAAATGTGGGAGCAGGTCTCTTTCTTTATCTAACTGTTTCTCTAGTCGAGTCCAGTCTTTTTTGTCAAAAGGCACTTTGTAACCTTCCAAAGCATCTTTGGCGACTTGGTCTATAGAAGACTCTGCGCGCAGTTTGCCTTGTAGGTCTGCCCAGTCCATTGGGTCAAACGCTACTTCGAAATTCTCGAAGGCCTCTTGAGCAAGTTTGTCTATATTATCAAAATCTTTATTTTTCATTCTTTGTTTGTTATTCTATCTGTTGTTTACTTATAAAGCTTTGTTAATAAAACTTTCAACTTTGCGCGAGCTTTTACTAAATTAGATCTTGAAGTACTTTCCGAAATTCCCAACTGATTCGCTACTTCACGATGTGAATAACCTTCTATGGCATAAAGGTTAAATACAGCACGATAAGATGGCGGTAATGTTTGGATGACAGAAAGAATTTCTTTTGCGGAATACTGACTAATAGCGTCTTCACCAGTTGCTTTCGCATTTGATGCATACTCTATGTCTTCCGTTCTGTGACGAATTGCTTTTCTATAAAAATCAATAGACGTATTGATCATAATTCTTCGGATCCAGCCTTCTAAAGAAGTACCGACTTTGTAACGTTGCAAATAACGAAAGACCTTAATGAAACCTTCATTGAGAATGTCTTTTGCATCTTCCGAATTATTAGAATAGCGCAAACAAATTCCCATCATTTTTCCATAATGTTGTTCATAAAGTTGTTTTTGCGCCCAACGTTCTTCTGCCAAACAACCAGCAATCAGTTTAGCTTCATTGGAGCTAGACTGAACGTTCTTGGTGGTATGTTTTGTCGTTGAAATATTCAAAGCAATGGCCATATTTAGATAATTTATTCTTGGGAGTGTGGATAATATCTTAGGTAGTGTAAAATTTTTAACGCTATAGTACTATGGTTTAATTCAAAAAATATTTATCGATACTCCTACATATAAATATAAGAATCTTTGCCTACAAAACGAACTTTACTTCTTATATGCTGCCTGTGAAAAATACTTTTTTCAAAAAAAAATGATTTATTTTCAAAAAAACAAGCGGCATTCTGAATTTTAGCTTCAGAATACCGCTTGTTTTTTTTTGAAAACTGGGGTTTAATGGCTTTTTTATTCATTCGATCTCTTATAAAAGATAGCGGACGAGCCTATAAAATTCTTTTTGTTGTCATAAATTTTCACAATAGGAGCAAAGGCAACGAGTTGAATGCTGATGCTTTGCGTTTCTTTATTCCAAGCCCAATCTTGAATAATGCTCATTTTACGCATCGTTTCTGGAGTGATGGTGTTTGTAACCTCAGAAACAATTTCTTCAAAGGTGACAGGATCAAAAGTAATGATTGTATCAATACCACTATTTATAGTTGCAATATCCTTAGGCGTCATAAGCGGCATGTCTCCATAAGTATGATGAATTTTACTGGTATTAGGCTTGGCAGCAAAACCATCTAAGACAGCTCTTAAAATTTCTGGAAAGCTTTCTTTTCCTTTGATAACAGTCACATCGTCTGCATCAATAGATCGAGTCATGCGTTTTGCCCAATTGATAGAAGGTGCGTTTAAATCTATTGCTTTGTTGATGTCCTGAATTGGCATCCAAAATAGAGGGCTAGTACCCGTCAGTTCACCTTCCTTGTTGTAGGCACAAAAAAGTGGCGCAACTGCAATTGGAGTCAAACTTAGTTCATTGGTTTTTTTATTATAATGCAAGATTTGTTTGACTCGAAATAAGGGTACTTCACCAAAGGGCATTTTGCGTCTAAATACCTGCCCAACTTCCGTTGTCCCATCCGCTTGAGTAATAAATATAGTGTCTGTGGTTTTTCCTTTTATTATATTTTGATAATCAGCATAACTTAGGGTTTCTTTTAGGGCAGCATCTTTAAATAGCTTAGTCGTACTATTAGACTCCATTTTTAGCATTTGGTTGGCTAGCGTAATGCCGATTAAACGTATTGGATCATTGGCAAGGGAGTGCTGAATCTTTAAGGTGGTAAAGTGGTTTTGGGAAAGACCATATTTTGCCATCATTTTTTCTCTGCTAGTGGAGTACTGGCTCATATTTGGGGCATAATCCGTGTAAACTTCCGCTGCCCAAGTTGCATCAGCATCGCCTAAAATAGCATCAATAGGGTCGGATGCAAAACTTGATATGGAGTAGCTTAAAAATAGAAGTGTCGCAAAAATGAAATTGGTGTTCATAGTGTGTTGTTGAAGTTAGGTTTGTAAAAAATTACTAGCGTTGTTTTAGATGAAACTTGCAGTCATAATGAGCTAGTTGAATTTAGTTACAGCTATTCTTAAAAATAAAAAAAGCCTATCTCAAACGATTGTTTGAAATAGGCTAATAATTTAATTACAATAAGAGGAGATTTTATTCTCCGTATTTTATATAATAGGTAGGTGAATAAGTTGTACTGTAGGCATCTTTCTCTGGCACGGGGCCAAAACCAAGTACTCTAATTTGCATTTCTTGTTTCTTGCTGTTCCAAACCCAATCTTGGATAAGGCGAACCTTTACAGTAAAATTAGGTTCTATACCATACTTAATAACCTGGACAATTTCTTCGAAAGTTTCAGGATGAAAAGTAATTATTGTGTCTACCGAAGGAGAACCCATGTTTTCAATTTCAGAAGCATTCCAAGGATTAAGCTCTTGTCCACCACCATAATATACTTTGGAAGTAGAGGAATGTGTTTTGTAATAAGCAACCATCTTGTCAAAAATGCTTGTCATGTTGCCTGAACCTTTAATAGTTTGGACTGCTTTAGAAGGAATATCTTTGGTTAAGCGTTTTGCCCAATCGATAGATGAAGTCTTTAAGTTGATACTTTTAAAAGCCTCCTTTATAGGCATCCAAAATAGGACCTCTTTGCGGAGTTTCTTATTTTTCATCATGGATGCAATAGGAGCAATAGCTAGAGGAATAATGTTTAGTTTATTGGTGCTCTCATTATAAGTCAAAAGTTGTTTTACTCGAAATATTTTCACCATACTTAACTCTAAGTTAAAAGGGACAATCTGAACAACTTCTTCGAAAGTTTCAGGGTCGAAGGTGATAATGGTGTCAAGAAGTTCGTGCCTTACCGCTTTTTGATAAGCCCCATAACTTAGCTTTTCATTTAAGCTTGCATCTTTATAGACTGCTGCATTCTTACTAAGTTGTAGTAATCTATGGGATAGTTGAGTAGGTAGTGGTTTTAGCCAATCATCGGTTACATTGTTTTGTATTTTTAATAATTCAAAACTATTGTAATCATCACTTCCATACAAGTTAAGCGTTTCTTCCTCTACAGGTTCTAGAATATTAGCATTTGGAATATAATCCACATAAACTTCTCCTACCCAAGTAATATCAGGGTCAGCAAGCAATTCATCTACCTTCTGAAAAGAAAAAGCTTGAAAGGAGCTCATCAAAATTAATAAACTAGTCAAAAAAATAAGCGAACGATTCATGTGTTTGTGTATTAAAAGGGGTGAATAAATAATTTGAACACTATTATACTAATACTTCGTGGATTTTTTGTTTTTAGCTACGCTGAGCCTTCGGGTTTTCAACGGAGTAATGTTATACAACAGTAATAGACATAAAAAAAGTCTATTTTGAATTAATATATTCAAAATAGACTTTTTTTTATTCTGATAAACCAGTTTATCTAAAGGCAACTTTTGTTTTGGAAGGATTTAATATTTTAGAAGCTTTGGTACCATATTTTTCACTGCTAGCCAATTCTTCTAATTGAGCTTTTGCTTCTGCTGTTTTTCCAATTCTAGCATAAGCCAAAGACAAATACCATTTAGAGTCTTCTTGAATTTCGGCTCCCGCAATTGCAACCAAGTCTTCAAATATCTTAGCACTTCTTTCCGTCTCATTTTGACCTAAGAAAGATACAGCAAGGTAAAACTTGATCTGATTGTAATCACTAGCATCTTGATTTTTTTCAAGATATTCTTCAAAAATTGGAATTGCTTTATCGTATTCTTTATTATTATAATGTTCCATACCTTCTCTAATCATACGCAAAAAGGCGTGCGATTCGTCATCACCAGCACTACGAGTAGATAACATAAAATTTATTTCTTCGCTAACATTGTCTTCAAATGCGATGAAGTTGTCTTCAAAAAGATCCTCATTGTTATTAGACGGTTTGACAAAACATAAGACGGCAATTAAAGCAAAAATTGCACTAGCAGCTATCCAGCGAAAACGACCAAACTTGATTACTTGATTACTTATCTTGGTAGTCTTTTTCATATTAATAATATAATTTAGGTTTGAATTGTTGTGGGAAATGTACTTCTTAATGATAGTATTTGTAATATTGTTACTTTAAACGATAAGTTTTTTGTTAAGTGAATAGAACAAAGTAAGTTTAAACCTCAAAACTATTGATATCTTAACAAAAAACGTGCAAATTACATGATACAAGGATTTTTTTTAAAATTTTAAGCGCACGAAATTAAAGAATAAAACAAATAAAAACTTAAATTGATTGCTTATTTTTTTTAGTAGAATATATCCATTTTGAATAAGTAAACGAGCAAAATAAAAATTTTAGTAAAACAAGGAATATGAGAATTATAGGATACATAGATACCAAAGGTTACAAAACAACTGTTTTTAGAAACAATGACCGTTTTATAGTGAAATTTGAATCAGATCTATTTGAGCAAACGTTTAAGTTTCGAGAATCTGAAAAAGTAGCTGGTTTGAATGATATTAAGAATTTGGTTGACGTAGAGTTTCAACAACAAGTCGAAATGAGATTCGCCGAAATGTATGAAAGTAGTGGAGAGTTACTAAAAAAGTACTTGGACTGTCATGAGGATGAATGGGAAGAAATTATTTAATTTTATCCCTGTTTAATTTTATCAAAGACCACTTTAGATTTGTGATTTTTGGTTGTTTATAGCCAATTATTCCAAGAAAGGGGGCAAGTGGATTGGGTATTGAAAGTTTGAAAATTCGAAAAAAAATCGTATTTATGTGCCTAATTTACTACAAAAAATAGTGCTTGTCTAAGAAAATCAATCCCAATAAGATAAAGACTTGCTGCATTATTTTTCTGATTATAAATGAAAATAATACTTCGTGGAGTTTTTAGTTTTTTTTATAAAAAACATAAAAACACATCTAGTCTTAAATGGATTATCAGTTTATTAATAGTTTGAGTATCTAAAATTCACCTAACTGATCATTCATTTAAGACGATTTCTACACGAAGTATTGTGAAAACCAACTGGATTTGAAAAAGACACCCACAGAAGAAAAAATTCTAATGTCTGCAAAAAAAGTATTCTACCAAAAAGGATTAAAAGGTGCTAGAATGCAAGAAATAGCAGATGATGCTGGCGTAAATAAAGCCATGTTGCATTATTATTTTAGATCGAAAGAGAAGCTTTTTGACAAAGTATTTGAGCAGAGTGTAAAGTCAGTTACACCTATGTTGATGAACGTATTTTTGGAGAAAACAGATTTGAATACAAAAATTGCACATTTGATTGAAATGTTGA
>CALDEP010000284.1 GCA_937942475.1 uncultured Aureispira sp. | reverse complement strand
CAACATTTATTAAGCGAGCCTTTTTGCGAACTTCTTCGTCCTGTCCTCGTTCTGATAGCTAAGGCTATCAAACTGCGGGAGTCCTCGAATTTCATCAAAAATCCTCTGTAATAAAAGTCAAAACTTATGTTACACTGTACTTAATACTTACGACTCATATAGTTCAATAAAGGTAGTCCTTATAATATTAGCACACGAGTTGTCAAAGAACGATAAGTTTTAAGCCTCTTTTGCCATTTTTCTTAACATTGGGCTACAGCGATAACGATCTTCATGGTATTCGTTATAAAGTGCATCCAAGCGATCTACGCAAGTTTGATAGCCAATTTCTTTTGCCCAAGCCAACAAGCCTTTTGGATAATTAACCCCTTTGGTCATCGCCAAATCAATGTCTTCTGCCGAAGCCACGTTCCAAAACAAAGCATCTGCTGCCTCGTTAATCAACATCACGATCACTCTATCCACGATTTGTTGTCCCAGGGCTTGGTCTTTTGTTGCTTCAGGATTTGTTGCGCCTTCTGTATAATTATAATAACCACGTCCTGTTTTTCTTCCTAAATAGCCCGCTTCTGCTAGACGTTTTTGAGTAAAAGCAGGTTTGTATCTTGGGTCGAAATAAAAGGCAGTAAAGACCGTTTCTGTTACAATATAGTTGACATCATTTCCGATATAATCCATCAAGGTAAAAGGACCCATTCTAAAACCAGCCAATTCCGTCATGGCCCAATCAATGGTTGCAACATCTGCAATTCCCTCCTCCAAAATACGCAACGACTCTCCATAAAAAGGACGAGCCACACGATTGACAATAAACCCAGGCGTATCCTTTGCCAAAACGGTTACTTTTTGCCAAGAATTGATCAATTCACGAGACTTTTGCAAGACTTCCGTACTGGTTTGAATGGCTGGAATAATTTCCACCAACTTCATCAAAGGCGCAGGATTGAAGAAATGTACCCCAATCACACGTTCTGGTTTTTCACAAGCAGCAGCAATCGAAGCCACAGACAAAGAAGACGTGTTGGTTGCCAAAATACAAGTATCACTCACCACATCTTCCATCTTTTGAAAGACAGATTTTTTAACCGCTATATTTTCAACAATAGCCTCAATAACAATATCACAATCGTTAAATTCATTCATCAAAGGAGTCTGTTGAATTCTACCCAACAAACCTTCTACCTGCTCTGCGGTTACCCTTCCTTTTTCGACCAAGCGATGCAAGATTTTTGTTAATCCTTGAATAGATCGTTCCATAGAAGCTGCATTATTATCACACAACACTACTTCATGACCAAAACTTGCTGCAATTTGAGCAATTCCAATTCCCATTGAGCCTGCACCTAGTACGCCTACTTTCATTCTTTATTTTTTTGAATTTTAACTGTTCTATTTTCCTTTAAAAACGGGTCTGCGCTTTTCTAAAAAAGCATTGACACCTTCTTCATAATCGGCACTTTCGCTAGCCTCAATTTGATACTTGCCTTCCATTTCTAATTGGCTATTCAAATCGTTTTGCATCCCTGCATTAATCAACTCTTTGGTCATTCCCAAAGCTTTGGTTGGCATTCTAGCCAAAGAAGTTGCCAATTTAGTGACTTCTTCTTCAAAGGTTTCGTCCTCTGCAACTTGATAAATCAAGCCCATTCCAACAGCCGCTTCTGCTGTGATTTTATTACTCAACATCATCATAGCTGTTGCCCTTTGCATCCCTACCAAGCGAGGCAAAAAGAAAGTTCCACCACTATCTGGCACCAAACCAATTTTGCTAAAAGCTTGTGTAAAACTAGCTGATTTTTTAGCAATCGTTAGATCACAAGCAAAGGCAATATTTGCCCCCGCTCCTGCTGCTACACCATTTACAGCGGCAAGGACAGGTTTTTTAATCGTTCTAATCGCTTTGATAATGGGATTGTAATGCTCCTTTAAAATCATTTCAAAACTAATTCCATTATCTTCTGTTGCTTCTTTCAAATCTTGTCCTGCACAAAAAGCACGTCCTTCGCCTGTCAATACAATCGCACGAACAGTGTCATCTTTTGCACAAGCGTCTAATCGTTCGATTAAAGCAAATGCCATTTCTCGATTAAAACTATTAAAGGCTTTTGGTCTATTTAGCGTTAAAGTAACAACGCCATTTTCTTGTTTAAATTGAATCGTTTCTGACATGTTTTTCTATGCTTCTTTTTGTGTTAATATTTTTCGTTCTTTGACAAATCGTGTGATCATATTTAAGCGTTATCTTTTCCAAACTACATGAGTCGTAAGTTTTAAGTAGAAAGTAGTATGTTTCATTTTGATAATAAAGAACTTACGACTTTCTACTTAAAACTTATAACCTGATTCATAGCTGGGAAAATAACCCCTATTTTAAAACTCCACACAATTTGTCAAAGAACCATTTTTTTTAATAACTGATGGGAAAGAGCTTGAATGCTTAATTTTGAATGTCCTATTTTTAACCAACAGGCATTAAACATTCAAAATTCAGCATTAAAACAATATTTTTTGAGTGAAAGCAAGTTCAATACTACCTAAAATGTTCTTGCGTAACAGGAGTTAATAAATAGACTAATGACATTTAAAATAATCAAAGGGCTCCTTACAATCTGAGCATTGATACAAAGCCTTGCAAGCGGTCGAGCCAAATTGACTTAGCATTTCCGTGTTTCTAGAACTACATCTAGGACACTCAATTTTCTTGGCTTCCCCAAACAAAACATTCTTATCTATTGTCGCACCTTCTGGGGGCGCAATGCCGTATTTTTTCAATTTTTTCTTTCCAGATTCAGACATCCATTCTGTGGTCCAAGCTGGTGATAAGACTGTTTTTACAGCAACCTTATCATAACCATTTTCTTGCAAGATGGCACGAATTTCTACCTCAATCATATCCATTGCAGGACAACCAGAATAAGTAGGTGTAATCACAACTTCTACCCCTCCATCTTTTAGTTCGGTTACAGATCTAATCACGCCCATATCAACCACTGTCAAAACAGGAATTTCAGGATCAAAGACTTCTTCTAACAAAGTCCATATTTTTTGTGCTTCTTTTTTTATCATAATGTTGAATTATTCAAACAAAAATACATTAAAATTAGAGGATTCAAAGCTTGCATCTATCAATTTTTAGATTTTAAATAAATATACGCACAAGCCTATAAAACTAAAATGATGCTAGAAAACGATGAAGGGGTATCGCTGAGCCTTCGGGTTTTCAACGGAGTAATGCTATCTTTACTCCCTATTTTTTTACTTTTTGAAACAGTCCCATTGTTTTAGATTTGTTAGTGTTTATAATACCTGTCATAAT
>CALDEP010000283.1 GCA_937942475.1 uncultured Aureispira sp. | reverse complement strand
CTCTACGGAGTCAAAAGCATCACAGCCATTGACCGTTACCACGCCATAAAATACGGTATCTGTTGTAATTCCCGAAACAACAATATTAGGAACAACATCAATTAAAGTGGTTGGATTAAAAGTATACCAGTCGTAACTTGCACCACTGACTAAAGCCATGCTTAAATTCAAGTCTTCGCCTAAGCATAGTGGTCCATTTTGTGTGATAATTGGTGGATCAGGGCGGGTTTTAATCGTTAAGGTAATGGTATTAGAAATCGCCTGACAAGTAGTTGCTGTGTCGATACAAATTAAGTTCCAGTTTCCTGCCAAATAGTTGCTGTCTGTTGCTGTAATGATCAAGGTATCACTTCCTGTAATCAGTTGATTTAAGGGGTTGACCCAAACCATACTATCGCAAGTAGTAGCAGCTATTAAAACCAAAGGATCGCCATTACAAACGCTGTCGTTTGGACTAAAAATACTTGGTGCTGTTAATTGATTTACAATAACTCGTATACTGGTATCTAAAGAAGGACAGCCTGTTGTATCGGTTAATCCTAAGGTATAAAAACCATCATTTGCGGTTGTCACAGAAAAAATAAGCGGATCTTTTTGATTGGAAGTAAAGGCGGCTGGTCCTGTCCAATTATAATTCATATTAAACGGTACCGTCGTTGTTGTTGTTAAGAATAAAGTATTGCCTTCGCAAACCATAATCGTATCGGGTACATTGGGTGCTGGCAATTGACGATGAACCAAAACTTGTGTGGTGTTTGTACTAAAACAGCCATTGAGGCTTGCATTTACTCTAAATAAACTATCACTTGTAATATTTTGAACATTTATATCATTAGTATTTATTCCAACAGGAATCAAATTGGGCAAAGAGACCCAAGTATAACTTACTCCTGCAACAACTGGCGTAAACAGACGCACAGAATCCCCTAAACAAACAAATTCATTATTAGATACAAAGGGTATTCCTGGAACAGGTCTTATTCTAGGGCTATATATTATTGGCAAAGAAATACAATTCGTAATAGAGTCAACGCTTACCACATCCCAAGTAGCCGTATAGTCTGTTGATCCAAATAAGATCACTAAGGTATCTCCTGTGAAGCTTGTTCCATTAGAACTTGTCCAAGTATAATTATTCGTACTATTTCCTGTGGCAATTAGAATTAAACTATCTCCATTACAAGGATTATTATCAACAATCGTAGGTGGATTAGGCAAGACATTTACCACAACTTCAAACGTAGTATCAGGGGTCACACAACCATTCAAATCTATGATCGTTAAGCTATACGTTCCACTATCTAGTAAACTTACCGAAGCTTTCATTGGCATTGCTAGTCTACTAGTATCTCCTATTGGATTGATCCATTGATAGGCTAAAGCAGGTGTTATGGTTGTCCCTTGCAATAGATCGCCTTCACAAACATGGATGGTATCTGGCGGTATTGGTGCTACAGGAATTGGATAAACACTTACATCGACACTATCCTCTACAGAACAACCATTGACGGTAATCGTCAGATAGAAGGTCGTATCTGTTGTGATGTTCAAAAACGTTGTTGGATTGTTTGTACTAATAAGCGTATTGTTATGGTCTTCCCAAGCATAACTAGCATTAAATACAGGAAAAACCCCCAAACGCACATTATCACCAATACAAACAGAATCTCTGCCTTGTATTGCTGGCGAAATTGGGATTGGACGAATGCTTATGGTATCAATGGTAGAAACAGATGGGCAACCGGTAGCATTCACACAAGTGATGCGCCAAGCACCACTGACATAATCCACACTATTGCTGTCTATTCCAAAAGTAGGCGTTGTGGTTATGTATTGATTTCCTAAGGGACTCTCCCAATAAATGGTGTCACAAGCAGACGTGACACTTAGCAAAACACTATCTCCATGACACAATGGGCTGTTTGTACCAGTTACAGGTGGTGCTGGTCTTGCGTTAATAACAACTTGGGTAAATCCAGTATCGGAAGTACAACCTAAATTACTGCGCACCACCAAAGCATATTGACCAGCATCGGAAAGGGTCGCAGGATTAATCGTTACATCTTGTTGGGTAGAAATAAAGCCATTAGACAGATGTGTCCATTGATAAATAGGGCCACTAGAAGTAGTTTTTAATTGAAAACTAGCGCCTTCACAAATCGGGCTATTATTTATAGCCAATGGCGTACTTGGTTTTGGGTTTACTATGGTAATCACTTGAGCGATTGTCGAAGAACAAGCATTCACGGTTTGCACTAAATAGACCGTGTCTCTTGTTAATACATTAAGGCGAATTAGGGTATCAAAGACACCTAAACTAAGCGTTTTATTGGAATCTGCAAACCATTCGTTTGTTGCTCCAAATAGGTTGGGCGCAATTAAAATAGACGAATCTCCTGCACAAATTGGGCTTGTATTGTTAACTACAGGTGGAGGTGGAGAAGGCAGTATGTTTACGAAAACAGGAGCGGATTCAGAACGACATCCTGTTATGGTATCGACACAAGTCAGCGTCCACAATCCTGTTTGGTGGTTGGGATCAGAAGGGAGAACGAATAAAATAGGATCTGTTGTTCCTTCTGAGTTTGCAGGTCCGTTAAAATACAAACTATCACAAGTTCCACCACTTGCCGTTAAGACTGTTGTGTCGTTAAAACAACTCGTGCCACTACCCAATAAAACAGGTGCCGTAGGCCGTGAATTTACATAAATCCGAATGGAGGTGTCTACAGAAAAACAAGCATTTGCATCTTCTATTTGTAGGGTATAAATACCATCGTGTACCGATCCTGCAATTGGAATGGTTTGAGGATTTCCTTGTGCTGTCCAGCCATTGGGTCCCGTCCAATAATAATTGGTAGCAGAAGTCGTAGAAAACAATCGAATGCTGTCTCCTTCACAGACCATGGTATCTAAGGCTTGAATATCGGGTACAGGCAATTGTGATGGTTGAATAATTGTCGTACTCGCACTGTCAGAACAACCATTGATATCAACAACAGTTACTTGATAAGTCCCTGCTGGTAAATTGCCAATCGAACTAATTGTTTGGGTGTTACTCCATACATAACTATAAGCACCATTACCACCAAAAGCATTCGCAGTAGCAGTTCCTGTATTCCCTCCAAAACACCCAACGGATGTACTAACGAGAAGAACAGAAGGCTGTTCATTGACAACAACATTGGTAGAAGCGGAATCACTACACCCAAATGCGGTTGTTACAGTAACCCTATATGCTCCTCCATCTGCTATGGAGGCATTTGGAATATTCGGATTTTGTTGGGTACTTGTAAAGGTACTTGCTGTAGTAGCCCAGTTGTAATTAAGCCCACCATTACTGGATAGGTTAATCGTATTGTTCTCACAAATAGGGCTATTACTGCTAATATTAATCGTTGGTTTAGGATTAACTGTTACAAGTACGGAATCTAAAAAAGTACAGCTTGGAACAAATTGAATATCATCTAAGCCAAAGTCGTTGCCAATTGGTGAAATATTTTGATTCACAATACAAATCGTAGCGGTTGTACTTGCCCCTGAATTCCAAGTAGCAAAGAATTGATCCCATTGACAAGTAGTAGCACTTGCGTTAAACGAACTGCCTATATTTATACCATTGATAGAGAATTGTAATTCAGCAGGGTTGGTCGCAAAGACAGAAGTTACCCAAGTACTAAATTGGTACTCCGTATTTGGTGTTACGTTTACCGTCTGACACCAAATCTCGTCATTAAGCGTCGTTGAGCCATTTACCACCATAAAATTACCCGTCGAAGAGGTGTGATCTGTACAAGGAGCAAAACTTGAATGTGGATTACTAGCATCGGTATCAATCACATAAGCTCCATCAGCAAACAAGGGACCAGATGGATGGGTTGAATTCCCTATATTATAGGCACTTGAGAAACCAACATAACCATCTTCAAAGTCTCCATTATAAATAACATTAATCCCTGATAAGCTGTCGGTCTCTACATAATAACGTGTTGTTGCTGTAGGGAAAGCCAGTGGGTTTTGAATCGTGTTATCACTCAACGTACTTACTGGTGTCCAATGATAAGCACTCGCTGAGCTAGAAGTAAGTTGTGCCGTATCGCCAATACAAATTGTCGTGTCTCCAGCAGCACTAAAGGTATATCCAGTAGAGAGAATGGTTGCGCAAGAACTAGCTATACAGCCCGTAGAATCGGTCACAGTGACACAATAGGTTCCAGCTAATAAACCTGTAATAAAATCGGTGGTTTGGCTTCCTGCATTGACATCCCACAAGAAGGTATAGCCAGGGGCGCTAGAACTAGGTACGCCACCACTAGCAAAAACATTTGCAACGCCATCCCCACTAGTATTACAACTTACAGGGGTGCCTATTGCTAAAGCTACTATAGCAGGAGGTTCTGTGATCGTGATGCTATCAATTGCGGTACAACTATTATTATCAGTAACCGTAATGATATAAGTCCCTGCGCCTACATTTATGTTGGCATTGGTTTGTCCATCCGACCAAAGGTAGGATCCTGTTCCAGTTCCTCCATTAGAGAAAGCGGCAAGACTTCCATCTGTTAGCCCATTACAACTTATATCATTGGTAATAAAGGTACTTACTTGTAATAAGGGCGGTTCAAATAGTGTCTGACAAGCTGAAGTAATACAAGTTCCATCGCTTACCGTAACGCAATAAGAAATATTGGCTTTTAGTCCATTAATAGCAGAAGTGGTTTGATTGTTTGCCGCTGCATCCCATAGATAAGTATAATTTCCATTACCACCACTGGTCGTAATCGCAATCGTACCCGATGAATCGCCATGACAATCAATTGATCCTATACCTACATTAATCGTCATAGGTCCGTTGACAACAATAGAATCAATGCCTTCACAGCCTAGTGAATCCGTTGCGGTCACATAGTATTTTCCTGCTACTAAATTGCTTGCGGTTGATCCCGTTTGTCCATCTGACCAAACGTAATTATACGCTGCCCCAACAGTATTGGGCGTTCCGCCTTGCGCTTGTGCTGTTGCGGTGCCATCATTCGTTCCACTTGGACAAGTAACTGCTGTTGCTGTTATAGTATTAATAGAGAGGATAGAACTTGGTTCTTGTATATTAACACAAATACTATCGACACAAACAGCGTTCGTTTCTGAAACCGTCACACAGTACGTCCCTGCTGCCAAACTTGTTATTATTGCTGTTGTCTGTCCTCCAGCTGCTGCATCCCATTGATAAAGATAGCCAGTTCCTACTCCTCCAGAAGCTTGTACGCTTGCTTGTCCTGTTGAATTTCCTATACAAGCGACATCCATTTGTGAAGTAACTGCTATAATTGCAGGCACAACGGTAATTTCTGTGATAATATTTATTGGGCAAGCAGCATAACTTAGGCCTCCACTAATTAATTTTCTAGATATGGTTGCTGTATAATTCGTCGTGACAGTTGGTGCAACAACAAAAGAATCTAGGGTAACTTGAATGACCCCAATAGCTGGTGTCCATTCTACGCTATCTAGGATACTAAAGCCATCCAATTTTATACTAGCCGTCTCTCCTGCACAAATCACAACATTGGACGGTTGTGCCACTATTGGTCGTGGAACCACATGCAACCAAATGGTATCTCGATCAGATGCTCCACAACAAGTCGCACCAATAGAAAGCTCAATTAGATAAAAGCCAGGGCTATTAAAGGCTACACCTGAGACGGTAGGTCCATTTCCTGGATTCACGGGCAGCGCGCCATTAAAATCCCAATTATTGGTATTGGTAGAAATTGAACTAGTAAAAGTAGGGGAATCGCCAACACAAACTCGGAAGGTATCACTAAGACCAGTGAGTGTTGCCGTTGTTGAAAGGATCGGTGTTACAGATGCCGCAAAAGCAACATTATGAAAACCAGTATAGACACTAATTATTGCTCCTCTTACATTTTGAATGGTATACCGTCCAGTATTTGGGTAAGTGGTAACCGTTGGATTAGTGGTACTGTTATTAGGAACGGCTGTACTTCCTGTTAGATCAAAATTCCAATTGTTACTTCCTCCTCCATTTAGATCTTCATATCGTGTGGGATTATCAGTACAGTTAATATCATCTACTATAATTTCAAATTGCCCTGCTAAATCAAAGGTAGAATCTTGCGATAAGGGCATTGTTCCGCTACCATCCCAAAAGATATTGCGTTCCATTCCTTCTGCGCCATCACCACCATCACCGCCCTCTCCTCCATCACCTCCATTTCCTCCATCTCCACCACTTCCTAAGGGGTTTAAGGAAAGTATTCCACCTAATCCTCCATCACCTCCATCGCCTCCATCGCCTCCATCGCCTCCGTCTCCTCCATCTCCTCCATCGCCCACTTCTATGTTACAATCTTCAATAAACCCATTTGGTCCATTGTTCGTAATATAAATACCAAAAGCTGCACCGCCAGATCCTCCACCTTCTCCTCTAAAACCACCCGCACCTCCTGCGCCTCCTGCACCTCCTGCATTTCCTCTATTAAGTATTCCTAAGAGACTACCGCCGCCACCGCCGCCACTACCACCATCACCACCTTGACCATTTTGACCATTTCTCCCTGAGCGAAGTTCAAAAAAACCGCCTATATGTATTCCTGCTGGAGCATTAGCACCACTAACACCAGCAGTCCCATCATTTCCTGATATTCCATCAAGCCCATTGGTTCCTAGTCCCAATAAGGGTGTATTTCCTGGAGCACCACCAGCAGTTACTAAACCACTTCCATTGGGTCCACCACCAGCACCACCATTCCCTCCACGACCAGCTAAGCCTACAACATTAGTCCCTCCTGCACCACCGCCACCACCAGCGCCACCATGTGTATTGACAGGAATTGTAGAAGCTCCATTTGTACCATCTGGAGTTAAGAGCACACCTCCCAAGCCTCCAGGAGGCTCATTGGGCAAGCCACAAACACCATTATTACCACCACCAGCACCACCGTTTCCTCCATTGGCAAATACTCCTCCCACACTTCCATCCTCTCCATCACCTCCATCCTCTCCATTCATATTGCCCAAATTACCACAACCATCAGTACCATCAAAACCAGATCCTCCATCTCCTGTTGCCACCTCTACACGAGTAATGTTGTAATCTTCGGCTCCATTTAGGTATAATCCATAAGTAGAAATGCCTGATCCAACAGGCGCATCATCTGTTGTAATCGTCAAATCTTGCAAGCGGAAACCTCGTACACCAACTGCTTGTATAGCTACTAAACGTTGATTCAAATTAGGGGTTCCATCTGGATTGATTGCACTTCGATTGATAACCGTTCTACCTTGTGCACTACTTTTTAGCCAGTTATTACTAGACAAAAAACCGCCTTCTAAGGTCATGTTATCAGACAGGTTCAAGGCTCTATTTAGGTTATAACTCCCTTCTGCTATTTTGATAATAACATTCCCACAGGCAGAACGTCGCACGGCTTCATTTAAATTGGTTGGATCTGCTTTTGTTCCCTGTCCTGCACTAAGACCTGTTGGCGTAACATATAATTCCGAACAGATGATCGGTGGTATAGTATTAACTCTAATGGTAATAGAATCTTCCGCCCTACACCCTCCCATAGAAGTTTGTGTTTCAAGCCTAAATTTATAGTTTCCTGGAGTGGTATACATCGTGAAATTTAATCTAGAGGTGGTTCCATTAACCGTCCCTGAAATTCCATTTGTAATCACAGGATATCCAGCTGCTCCTGTATTTAAGTCCGTCCAAGCGAAGTTCATTCCATTTCGATTGACCCCTCCAATCAAACTCACTGCTCCTCCTCCACAAACCGTTGCCCCCTTTGGTAAAATATCTATTGTAGGATCTTCCACGATGACTAAAACCTCATCTGTAGTTGGAGGATCTCCATTAGAATAATTGAGCGTAACGGTATAATAGGTTGTTGTTGCAGGTGTTGCTATGGGATTATAAATATTTGGATCAGACAGACCTGTGGCTGGTGTCCATTCAAAACTTTGTATATTAGGAGAAGTAGTTATGGCACTTAAAGCCGCACTTCCTCCCGAACAAATAGTTGTATCTTCTCCTGCATAGACTGCCGCACTTGTTGGTGGTCCGACGGATGCTTGCACAAATAAAATATCTTCCTCCCCTCCTACACAACCATTACAATCTATAAAATCATAAGAAATAATATTATCACCAAGAGGTGCAGAAGTCGAGTTAAAAATAATTCCAGAGAGATGGGGGCTGCTAAAAACGCCACCACTAGGAGTAAAAGTACTATTAGTAGATATATTTAATGTATTGGGTTGCGTTATCGTTGTTGTTGTGAGTTGAAAAGTTACTGGATCTGCATAATGTATCCGAACTTCTACAAAATCTACAAAAACGGATGTTCCTCCTGTATGAAGACCAATCACTCGAAATGCAGATGTCGCAAAATCGTTGGCAGTCCACTGTTCACCCCACAAGTTATTACAAGCTCCAAAAGTATAGGTATAATAGTTATTATCATTAGGATAATCAAGTTGATATCCTGTACTCGTTAATCCAACTAAAGGATGTTCGAGTTCAATGGCAACTCCTGAATTGTTACCACTAGTTCTTGCTTTGACAATGACTTCTATCCCTGTAATATTAGCAGTCGGTGGAATGCTACTCAACCCAAACCCAAAAAAGGCATGATCGTAACCTCCCTGTGCTTCTGCAGGGATATTATCATCCGCATAAGCATTGGCTGCATTATTCCATTGAGCAGAAGGTGGACCTCCTCCTACTTTTGCATTCCCACTAGGAAAGCTTGTAGTTACATTTGGTGCTCCCAAAAAAGTATCGACCGCTCCTTCTACAGGACAAACTGCTCCTGCTCCTGTCAAACTATCTAGAATAAACAACTCATATATTCCAGCATCTTGACTTGAAGCAGGGCTGACCAAAGTAAACGCATTTGTATTGATAACATTGCCCAAAGGGCTCACCCAAGTCCATGTATTTGCAGAACCACCAGTCTCCGATAGGACCAATATACCTTCATCACAAACCGTATCGCCTTGGGTTTCACAAACCAACGAGGTTCCATTGGTAACAAGTGTCGTCTTGACCAATTCCCCTACACATCCATTAATATCCGTTAAATTATAGCTTACCGTATAAATACCTGGTGTATTCGTCGTAAAAATATCACTAGAAATAGTAGCTCCAGTAGAAGGATTAATCGCATATGTACCTCCTAGAGGAACGGTATTCATAGCGTTACTGACAGGTATTGTTAAGGTTGGAGGAAGTGTATTAGACAAGCCTTCTACATAATGAAAGATCACCTCTATGTCATCTATATTGATGGTACCATTTGTCACCAAAATTTGAACGGTAAAACCACTATTGGTGTGAGGCAAGACAAACCAATCTGGCAAGCCCCAAGTATCGTAACAACCACCAATAAAAATATCCGCATCGACCGTATTGTTCCAAGTATGACTTCGTACTGCAGACCAAGGAGGAGTCGGGTCCCCAGGATTTTTTCCTCTTCTAACATTGACATCCATAGTAGCTCCAAGCGTAGCATTTCCATTGATTCTCAATTCAACTCCTAGGATTCTAGCGTTCGGAGGAATTATAGCAGAGGGTTCTTGGGATGCGGCATCAACAAAATTATCCCAATCCTGTGTTGTATTAGTTCCAAAAGTGCCTGTAGCGTAAAGACCATCATCTACTCGTGTTTCTGTTGAAGTGCTCCAATCGCCTCCTGCATTATTACTAAAATTAGAAGGACCTCCTCCTGCCGCAACATCCTTAGAAAAGTACCCTCCTGAACTTTGCTTCGGGCCACCAAATGGTGTAACTTCTACAGTCGTAGATACACAAGTGGTTGTTACTCCTGAATTATCTGTTACTGTAACCTGATATGTATGCATTCCTAAATCTGCATTCTGTACAGTTGGATTCACAATCGTAGGGTCATTAAAACTCCCAGGAAATTGTCCAGAGGAACCCGTCGCCTCCCAAATATAACTATAAGGTGTTACTCCCCCTATCACATTAACAGACAACAGGATGTCATCTCCCTCACAAGAAGTGGTATTCAAAACTGTTACCATACATGATGGTGGAGGACTCAACCAACTAGCCATCAAAGCCGTGCAAGAGTCTCCTCCTACAGGTATACTTCCTCCAAAAACAGCATAAGCTGCTGGGCTAAATAAGAAATATAGGGGAACTATAAGAAGTATTGGTATATTTTTTATCATTATAATAAACTTTAATTAAGGGACACAGCTTTTTTTATTAACTGATGTTGCGAAGAAGTTTTTAGGATTCGGATTTAACAATTTGTCACCTATTCGACTTTTTCAAATTTTGTAATCAATACTTCTGTTCTTCTATTTTCTTGATGATCTGATTCGGAGCAAAGTTTGCAGTTGTTTTTTAAACGGTCTTCTCCATAACCAACCGCTTTTATTCGCTTGGCTTCTACTCCTTTTTTAATTAAATAATCCTTGGCACTGATAGCTCTTTTTTCTGCTAAGGTACGATTATAAGCATCTGAGCCTCTAGCATCGGTATGAGAAGAGAGTTCTATTTCCATAGATGGATACTTGTTCATAATAATAACTAGGTCTTTTAGATCACTAGCCGCATCTAGACGTATATTCCATTTATCATAATCATAAAAAATACTTTTTAGCTCAATCACGTCGCCTTCTTTGATTGATTTCTCAATATCTTTATTCGTCAACAAGAAAGGATCTCCAAAACGATCAAAATCAGGCTTCATCTCCATTTCTAGGTTAATGCCTCTATTACAATCCTCTTCTGTAAGCAAAGAAATAACTTGGTTGTCTCCAAAAAACTTATTTTTCTTAGACTTGACCACATACTCACAACCACAGTCCAAAGGAAATCCAAATGCTCCATCGTCTGCCACTTCCATAACCAACTCTTCTCCCGAACAGCGATTAAGCAAAATAACACTTGTTTTGGGTAGCGGCTTCCCATATTCCATATTAAGCACCTTGCCTTTGACATGCGTAGGTGGCAATGGAACACTAGGATCATAGTTGTAATTGACGGGTGGAATATCGGTCGTGTTGTACATTTTTTTGATTGGATTGTCTGCCACAACTTCTTCCAATGCAATTGTACCATCTCTGGTCAAACCAATACAATATTCGTCTAATCCATCCACATCTTTGGGCATAATAAAGTAATCGGACAACTGCAAATAGCCTTCTCTTGCCACCTCGATAAAATAAGGATCACCAGCTCTTAATTTACAAGTCGTGTAGCCGTATTCATTGGTAATACTTTCGACGGCAAGTTCCTCTCTTTCTGTATCTCGCTTGACACTTACTTTAGCATTGTTTAGACGCAATCTAGTGTCGTCGTCATAAATACAGACATCTATATTCATGCTTGGCAATGGAGCAACGCCATCCAAACCATCTTTTATTTGAAAATAGTAAATATCATCTTCTCCACTCCCCTCTTCTTTGCTAGAAGCATAGTAGCCTTCTGTTTTATCTTTATTAATAATTAAACCAAAATCATCTACAGAAGAATTAATGGGAGAGCCTATATTAAAAGGAAATTCCCACAAAGAATCGGGATGATTATAGACCTGTGTTGCCATAAAAACATCTAAACCACCCAAACTAGACCATCCATTAGAAGCAAAAAACAAGGTGCCATCTTCATGAATAAAAGGAAAGACTTCATCGCCAGCTGTATTGATTCTGGAACCTAAATTGACGGGCTTTTGCCAAGCGCCTTTTTCCAATCGAGATGCCCAAAGATCCATGCCTCCATAACCGCCTTTTTCATTGCTTGCAAAAACCAAAATTGTTTCGTCTTTGGTCAAAGCTGGATGGGCTTGGTCTACTTCTGCTTTATTAAATGGAAATTCTCGTTCGTTCGTCCATTCTCCACTGACAAGGTCTGCCATGTACAAATTCAGCTTTGTTGTCCCATCTTTACTTTTGCCTCTTTTACCTTTGTAAAAATCATTTCGAGTAAAATAAATGGTCTTTTGATCTCGACTAAAAACAGCTGGTCCTTCATGCAATTCTGTATTTAGTTCGTCGGCAAACAAGTCTGGTTTTTCAAATTTTCCATCTTCTCCTTTTTTGGTATAATACAGATCCATGTAATTATCATTCAACCAACGGTCTTTTCGTTCTGTTTTATTTCTAGTAGAAACAAACAAAATTCCACCCTGATAATACATCGGGCTAAACTCTATGTTCGGAGAGTTCAGCGCTGCTTCATTTCTTATTTCTACCGTACCAATGGAGCGTAATTCAGCAATTTGATTGCAAGCCTCCCAACCTAATTTAGCGCGTTGATCGTAGGGTTTACCATTGGCTTTTTCTTGTAATTGTTCATCGCAAATTCTAAAATGATTCCTGGCATCTAAATACCGCCCATTGGTTTGCAAGGCCTTTGCATAATACAAGTGATACAAAGGCTCATTATCTTCTTGCTCGATCAAAATCCCATATAATCTTTCGGCACTGCGACTATCGCCCGTTTTCAGGCTACTCTTCGCCATCCGAATCAAGGTGGGGCGATCTAGTTTTTCGATGTCTTCTTTGCTTTGCATTTCCAAATAAACCCCATAGCCTTTGGACTCAAATTGCTTTTCTGCTCTACTTTTTTGAGCAGAAACAGATTGGATGAAGGATAAAAAAAGAAGTAGGTATAGTATTTTTTTCATTCGGAGGTGAAATTTGTAATAAAGTACGCTATAAAAGAGGGAATAAAAGGGGGCTTTTTGCTAAAAGAATCGTGGATTATTTACTTTTTCTGATTTTTTCAAGAAGCAATATTCTATCATTACTTCAATCGTTCCTGCATTGTATTGTTGCAGTTGAGTAACGGTAATATCGTAAGCAAAAGCAATTTGCAACTGTGGGGCAACCTTCCATTGAATCATTACATCAAAAGAATCGCCCAAACGATAAGTCACGCCTGCTAAGACTTTTTGGAAGAAGACAAAACTTAAATTAATGTCTAAATCTAAAGGCGCATTCCTGACGTATTTGAATAACAGGTTGGGCTGTATTTGCACATTTTTAGCAATATCAAAAGACAAACCACCCATTAGATAATAATGCTGCCTTAGTCTAGGTTCAATATTCACATTGGTACCTCCACCAGCATTGACACTAAAATCTAGCTTATTCTCAAAAAGATGCGGAATCGACAATCCAGCATAAAAATGCTTGGCTTGATAATAAACGCCTGCGCCAAAATTAGGCAAAAGTTTACTGGTTACGCCTCCTGGAATCGAATTGTCAAAAGGCTGCGTCGGGTCGGCTTCGTCCCATCGAATTTGCATGTACGAAAAAGAACCTCGCAAACCGATGCTTAGAAAGTTTTCATTCTTGAATCGAATAATGTAAGCATAATTGGTCTCAATGTCTACCTTGTCTGTAAAGCCAATTTGGTCGTAGGTGATCGAAAGCCCTAAGCCCAAGCGTTTTTTCCACGCAGCACCATGTGCACTTATGGTGGCCGTTTGGGGCGCTCGCTCAATTCCAATCCATTGTTTTCTGTAAATGGCAGACAAACAAACATTTTTTTTGCTCCCAGCATAAGCGGGATTGAAGTACATTTTATTGAACATGAATTGCGTATACTGTGCATCTTGCTGCGCATAACTGTTCGTACAATAAGTACAGATTATTATCAAAAGGAAACTAAATCCTCTCCTATTTCCAAGCTGTTTCATCTTCAAATTTTCAAATCTTCAAATTGATAAATTAACTCTATCGTCTTAATTCTATAGAACCTTGTATTTGGTCTTCTTCTCCTATTTTTAGAATATAAAAATAAGTCCCATCTGGCAAGACCATTCCTTGATGTGTTCCATTCCATTGATTCTGATAATTATCAGATTGATACACTAAATCGCCCCAACGGTTAAAGACCAATAGTTTTGCAATTTGTCCATTGACCAAACAAGGCACTTCAAACAAATCGTTCACCCCATCCTCATTTGGTGTAAATATATTGGGAACATCACATTCCAGTATAGACCCTATATTCAAGATCACCAAGGCAGTATCACAGTTGGCAGGACAAACAGGATTACAAAGTTCGTAAATAAAGCTCTGATTATTAGTCACTCCCTGCAAATTTAACTCAAATTCACCATTATTCAAATTAAGCATTTGACCGCTATTCGTAGGCGTGTTAATATAAATGTCCCAATTCGTCGTCAAAAGATCGTTTGGCAAGACATCAATCAGAATAGCGCTGTTGCTTGGTAGGACATTAAAAACATCAGCATTAGCAATTGGGCTTGCCCCTCCTAAGATCACAAACATAGAATCCGAGGCATAATTGCTACAAACACCATTAGATAAAGTCCAAATAAATACGGTCGTATCTTGTTGTATATTACTTATAATGGTAGTTGCTTGTGTTGGTGTAATAATAACAGCCGAAGAATTGGTCGTCCAAATTCCCGTTCCAACAGAAGGATTGATTGCATTTAAGGACAAGGTATCTGGGGTACAAGTAATTATATTATTCCCAGCTAATGCTGGAATACTAGGCGCAATTGCCACGCTTATATCTATGGTATCTGTAGAATGAATGCCACAAGCGCCATTATCAAAGGTCCAAACAAAAGTATAGCTGTTTCCAGGTATCAAGCCTGTTAAATTCGTCGCTGGATTATTACTCGTATTAATCACTACTCCAGCTGCCGCTTGTGCCGCTGATTGTGTCCATGTTCCGCTACTCAATATCGGACTATTTCCAGATAAAGTTGCCGTTGATGCCCCACATAAATCTTGATTTACGCCTGCATGAGCCGTGTCGATACTTGGTGGTGAAACATCTATCACCAAAGAATCAAAGGAGAGATTAGAACAAGTTGCATTCGACAAGGTCCAGTAAAATACATTCGTTCCAATGGGTAAATTTGCTACTAAAGTTGTTGGATTATTCGGGTTTACAATCGTTGCGCCTGAATTCGTTGTCCAAAAACCAGTAGTATTAATTGGTGGAATAGCCGCTGTTATCGTAGTCGTATCTACCCCACACAAACTTTGAGCGTTTCCTACAACAGCCATTACATTGTTATTATTATAAATAGTAACCAAGGTTGAATCTGAGGTAGCCGTACAGCCATTTAGTGTTACCACGACATAATAACTGCCTGTATCTGCCAAGGAGACATTGCTTAAAGTATAGTTTTGCCCTTGTCCTATGTTGGTTCCTGTTGGTAATTTAAACCAATCATAAGTAGCGCCCAAAACGGTAGAAGCCATTAATACAATCGAATCCCCCGTACATCCTGGACCACTATTCGATACAAATGGAAGGCTAGGTTGAGGGTTTATAATAACATCCACAGAGCCTGTCACAGAAGGACAGTTATTACTATCTATAAGTGATAAATAATAAGTACCCGCATCCAATATTGTACTTACAAAAGGTGTTGGAGATTGTCCATTGTCTACAAATCCATTCGGACCTGTCCAATTGTAGCCATTGGCTATTGTCGTGGTTGATAAGCTTAATAAATCGCCTTCACAAAGCGTGCTATTCGCAGGCATATTTGGTGCTGGTGAGACGGAATAAACCGTCACAACCGTTGAATCTACCATTGTACATCCTGTTAGTGGATCGCTAACTACTGCAAAGAAAGTAGTGGTGCTTGTAAGGCTAGAAACATTTATTGTAGCGCCAATTCCTACAGGCTGTGTCAAGGCAGCATCACTGTACCAGGTTATTAATGGTGTAGCACCAGGAGAAGAAGCCGTTACCGATAAGCCAACAGAATCGCCCACACAGACAGCTCCTGTATTGGAGATCAAACTAATGCTTGGTGTTGGATGAACCACAACTGTTATTGTATTTGAAATCGCACGACAGCCTGTTAGCGGATCTATACAGATCATATACCAACTGGCATTGCCATAACTACTGTCGCTTGCTGGAATGCTTGTTGACGTTCCAGTCGTCCATAAATTATTCCCTCCCCCCACTGTTCCTAAGACAGCAGCAGAATTGCCCAAAGGACCAATCCATTGAGACTGCCCACATTGCCCACTAGAACTTAGCTGCAAATCATCCCCAAAACAAATGGGGCTATTACTCACTAGACTTGGGCTCAAAGGAATGGCATTAATCGTGATTCTGAAAGAAGTATCCCTAGAAACACAGCCGTTGGAATCAATGACTGAAAGCGTATAAAGTCCCGAATCTAAAAGGGTCGCACTTCCTGTCAAAAAGGGATTCTGAACGCTATCTACAAAGCCATTATTACTAGTCCAATAATAACTAGTGGCAATCGTAGGCGTTATCAAGAAAATAGAATCGCCAACACAATATTGTGTATCTACCGAAACTAAAGGAGCATTTCCTGGAGGATAGATCTGCACAGGTGTTGGAATTGGATCAGAGGTACAACCTCCTATATTCGTGAGTACTAAATAAAAGGTGGTATCTGTTGTTATATTTTGAATGGCAGGGTTGGTTCCTGTCCCAGAGATATTCGTCAAACTAGTATCTGCATACCAAGTGTAACTGATTCCTGCATTTAAAACAGCGGTGCTTAAATTAACCGTACCTCCAATACAAATTGGACCATCGTCTGTCGTAGCTACAGTATCTGGATTTGGAAAAATAACAACCAAACTAAAATTGGAGGTACTAAAACAATCTGTCAATGTATCAATACACTGAATTTGCCACAAGCCGCCAATATAGTTGGTATCTCCTGGTGGAATCGCTACATTCTGTCCAATTACTGGATAATTATTCCCATTTGGACCAATCCACTGGACAGAATCACAATGGGTACTCACACTATCTGAATTTAGAAATAAGGTATCATTGGCACATAAATAAACAAAGCCTGTTATCGTTGGAGCATCTGGCAAACTATCTACTGTTACGTATAAACTAGTGTCTGCTGAAGGACAACCGTTAAGCCCAATAATAGACAAGGTATACGTTCCTGTATCGGCTAAACTCGCATTGGCTATGACAGGATTTCTTTGATTGGAAGTGAATCCATTTGGTCCTGTCCAGTTATGTCCAAACAAAGGGAATAAAGTGGTGGTTAGTTGTATATCGGCGCCTTCACAAACTCGAACATCTGGTCCAATATTAGGCGCAGGAGCTACTTGTCGTACATTTACGGTCGTTTGTGCTGGCAGAGAAGCGCAGCCATTATTATTAATCAGTACCACATAGAAGGTGCTATCTGTTGAAATGCTATCGACAGTGATTATTCGGGTAAAACCAATGGTATCTGTCATCAAGGAATCGGAGAACCAAAGGTAGTTGGCGCCTGCCACAAAGTTGGCGGTTAATTGAACACTATCGTTAAAACAAACAGGGCCATTATTAATGGCGTTTGATGCGGCTAATGGTTGAATATTACTATTAATACTATTAGAACCTGTTTCACAACCCGTTCCTTGATCTACACAGAAAACCTGCCAGTTTCCCGCAACATAATCGCTGCTATCTGACGGAATAATCGCATTGGCAGTTGGCAAAATACGGTTTCCTGGTCCGACCCAATACGCAGAGTCACAAGCTCCAGCCGTAGAATTTAAAAACAAGGTATCTCCTTGACAAATCGAGCTAAGGGCAGTCGCTACAGGAGCGCTTGGTGGTCCACTTACACGCACCAAAACACTGGTATCAGCGGTAGTACATCCGTTTGAATCAAGCACACTTAAAGTATACAAACCCGAATCTGCACTTGTTACAGGTCCTATGATTGGATTTTGTTGATAAGAAAAAACGCCATTTGGTCCTGTCCAGGTATAACCTGCTGCAAGGTCGGTACCGAATTGCACCAAATCGCCTATACAATTTAAGGTATCAACATAAATAGGTGGTATTGGACTTGGAGGATGTATAGAAACTAAATTAGAATCTATAAAATAATTACAGCCCAAAGCGGTTCGAACGACTAGAGCAAAAAGCGTAGAGTCGCCTATATTAGGCACTCGAATGCTTCGTCCTATTCCAACCATCGTGGGATTTTCATCAAACCAAAAATAGTTTGTGACACCAGCAATTTGAGCGCTATTTAAGGTAACGCTATCGCCAATACAAACGGGTCCTGAATTGGTTAAGAGGCCAGATACTGGAATGGTTTCTATTCTAAAGATGCTGTCTTTCGTAATTTGACAACCTGTTATCGTATCGGTAAAAATGACGGTCCATTGTCCAAATTGATAATAAATACTGTCACTTGTTATAATAACTAAGCTATCCGTTGTAAACGTATCATTATTGGGGGTCACCCACTCTATTCTTACATTAAGCGGTCTATTGCTACCAAACAATAAGGTATCGCCATTACAGGTGGTATCGTTATTAAATATCAAGGGGGCTGGTGGTGGTAAATTTACATCTACTTTTAGGCTCACTGAAGGAGCGGCACAGCCGTTACTGTCGGTCAAAAACAGATAATAGGTTCCTATATTGGCTAGACTTGCATTTGGAATAATTGGGTTTTGTAACGTGGAAGTATAACCACTAGAATCTGTCCAAAAATAAGTGCTTGCTAAGGTCGTTGTTGTCAAATAAATGGAATCGCCTTGGCAAAAATCTTGATCTGCTCCTATATTGGGAATTGCTGGTGCAGGAACATAAAAAATAGTATCTACTGCGATTGGAGAGGAACAGCCATTCACAATTTGTTGAAGATAAACGATCGAATCGCTTGTTATATTATTAATAATCAAGGTATCTCCTACATGTATTAAACTGCTCACTATGGAATCTGAATACCAAGTACTAGAAGCGCCAAATACTGTTGGAACAATTAAAACAGCGCTATCTCCACCACAGACTGGATTGTTATGGATAATAAGGGGCAAAGGAGGACTTGGAAGTACGTTAACGGCAAGTACATTCGAAGAATCGAAACAGCCAGAAATGGTATCATAACAGAATAAAGTCCAAGTAGTGTTGCCATAACCTGTATCCAAATCATCCAAACCTAATACGTTTCCAGTACCAAGAATCGTATCTAATGAACTTATCCAAAGGGCACTGTCACAGATTGTATTCGTCATTAACACAATACTATCTCCATCACAAATGTTGTTATTACTAATTGAAATCACAGGTGCTACTGGCAAAGCATTCACCAAAATGGTGATCGAATCTATTGGAGAAGAACAAGCATTTCCATCTAGTACAAATACACGGTAAACCCCACTTTGGTTAGGGCTTGCGGTTGTCAGTGTGGGAAATTGGCTGTTAGAAACAAAGCCATTGGGTCCTGTCCATTGATGCCCACTAGAATAGTTTAATTCTGCTAAATTAATATCTTCGCCTTCACAAAGAACCGTATCTATAGCAGATACATCTGCCGCTACTAAAGCAGGACTCAACAAGACATGGGTGCTATCAATAATACTACATCCATAAGCATCTTTCACTTCTACATAGAAAATAGTATCTGTTGTGATGTTGTCTATGATAATCGTCGTTCCTGTTCCTACTGTATCGGTTAATAAAGAATCTGTAGACCAAATATAAGTAGATGGTGTTGCATTTTGTCCAATAGATAAAGTAACACTTCCATCAAAACAAGCAGGTCCATTATTCGTTGGATTAAGTCCTGAAGGAAGGTCTTTTACTTCTACTCTGAATGGAGTTGACAAATTAGATTCGCAACCTGTTATTCTATCAACGCATTTGACGTTCCAAAAATTCAGCGAGTCATAGCCTAACATGCCTTCTCCTATTACCAAAAAAGGATTATTTACGGTAGAAATAACAGCCGAAAAACTTAAATTGTTCCACACTAAACTATCACAAGTCCCTGCTTCTAAGCGAATAGAATCCCCTCGGCAAACAATACTCGTTCCTGTTATCACAGGAATACTAGGAACGGGCTGTACGACAATATATATCGTAGTATCAAAGGATTGACAACCGTTAGCATCTGTAGCGTGAATGACATAATCGCCTGTTGCGTTGGTATCTACTGGAAAAATAAAGGGCATTAGATTAATACTGTCAACACTAGTATAGCCATTGGGTCCTGTAATCGTATAAATCAATCCTGGTGAACCTACTGGAGGAGTAATTGTAAATTGAATAAAGGAACTGGCACAGATCGTATCTACAACAGAGACAACAGGCGTCGCTGGTCTTGGATTAACACGAACCTGCGTGGTGTCAAAACTACCACAGCCATTCACCACAATTACACCATAAAAAATAGTATCGTTTTCTAATCCTCCTATTGTCGTATTGGGAACGCTATCGATTCGAGTACTATCAAAAGCAAACCATTGATAAGACGCTCCTGCGACTAAAGACATGCTTAAATCGACGCTATCTCCTGCACAAATCGGACTTGTATTGGTAAGAATAGGTACTGCTGGTAAGGGACGAATTGTTGTCGTCAAAGTATTAGACAATTGTTCACAACCTGTAATGGTATCTACACACAAGACTGTCCAATTTCCATTTTGATAATCTACCTCAAAGCTATCTATAAAAATGCTGTCTGTATCTAAAAAGGCTACTCCAGAAGGACCTTCCCAGATTAACTGTCCACAATTCTGATCAGACGCTAAAAAGATGGTATCTCCATTACAAACGGACGTACTTTGAGCGGTTATATTAGGCGCTGTTGGTAATCTATTTATGAGAACAAGCACGGTATCCATTTCCGAAGGGCAAGTATTGGCGTCCTTTATAATCAGACTATAAGTGCCACTATCGGGAACTGTTGCTGGATATATAAATGGATTTTGCTGTGTTGAACTGAAGCCATTTGGTCCTGTCCAAAGATAAGTAGGTTGTATCGTTGAGGTGCTTAAATAAAGGGTATCAAATTCACAAACTTCTATGGTATCGGGTAATATAGGCGTCGCAGGCTGTGCATAAATGCCCACATGAGTGGTATCTGAGTTGGAACAAGCATTGATGGAGATAGACAATAAAAAGATGGTATCACTTGTAATATTAGGAATATTTCTAATCGGTCCAGAACCTATCAATTGGCTTGAATCCTCGGTGTACCAGTTATAGGAAGCGCCTGCAAGAACTGGAGTACTTACTGTTACTGTTTCGCCAATACAAACGGGTCCATTATGATTAATAATAGGCTTAGCAGGAGTTGGGCGGATTTGAACGGTATGAGTTGCCAATAAAGACTGGCAAGTTGTAGCCGTATTAATACACGAAGCCGTCCAATTTCCTCCATCTATATAATTTACATGACCAGG
>CALDEP010000282.1 GCA_937942475.1 uncultured Aureispira sp. | reverse complement strand
AAAATATCGCCCAATCCAGTTCAAAATCAACTTTGGATACAGCTTGATTCTCCTTCCAATCCTTCTTATTTATTAAAAATATACAACCAACAAGGGCAATTAGTTTACAAGAAACAACATGCTATTCATAATAAGCGTATTGCTGTTTCACTTCAACATTTGGATGCAGGAATTTACATATTAAGCATCCCTGAAATAAAAGGGGCTAGTATGAAATTTTCCAAATTTTAAGATCCCTTTGCTGTTGAACAGAAATTATTTTTAAGCTTAATTATAAGAAAAAAACAATCCAATATAAAGGAATAATATTTATTTTTTCTACCTTTGTAACTGTATATCTTAAAAAAAATTAATAAAAAATATCGATTAGTCTATTTATTTCCCTAACTTGATAGTTCCCCGTATTAAATATTGTCATTCCTTCCTGATTTGAAACTTTGTTTTACATAATCTGTGTTTTATAATTTCAAATGAATTTCAATAATTCATCATATAACTGCCTACTAATCACAACTTTGAAAGTTGGCATAGATTTTATTATAAGTAAAAGAAGTACCCCCTTTTTTATTAGAAAGTAGACACTATATAACACCACAAATATGAAAAACATTTTACTCACTAATATTCTACTTTCCTGTTTAGCTCTATTGCTACTTGTTTCTTGTAATGATAATATGAGTACTGAAACCTTTGGTACAAATATTCTTGATACAATGCCAAATGAAAAAATAGAGCAAAACACAAGAGCATTTACAGAAGCAAAGGAAGAAGTAGAGGTCGTAAGCTTTACCGTCATTTACAATGGTGATCTTACTCAGATGTCTACTGCTGAAAACAGTGCCTTCAAAGCCTTATTAAAGACTTACAATCTGGAAATGCAAAAACCGTTTGAGATTGACGAAGAATATAAAGGAATTATTTTAGTTCCAATCATTCCATTAATTGCCCCAATAGAAGTGGGAAAAGAAATTTCGCTAGTTGATGAAGTTTTAATGGTAGAAGTTGATCATGTAGAAAAAGAGGCTAAAAATCCTTCTTAGAAAGATTTTTATACAACTTAAACAAAAAAGCGATCTGATAATTATCAGATCGCTTTTTTTATACTTATAAAGCTGAAACAAAAAATGGATCCAAGAAGTCTTACCTTCCTAAATCCAATCCTTAAAGCACGCATCTATATTTCTATTCTTTCAAGGCAGCCATTTCTTCTAATACCTTTTCAGCTTCTCCATTTTTCATGGAACTTGCTGCACGATCTGTGTGAGATAATTTGAAAGACTCTTCCATCAATTTTTTGTATTTTATTTCTAATATTTCTTTTTTCGATTTCTTTTTGAACCAACCAAACATAAGCTTCTTGTTTTTAGTGTGAACGATATTATAAAAACAGTTCAATGGGATAATAGTTTATAAAAAGGATCAATTTAACTTACTTTGTTCTTTGAAAACTCTTCTCACGCAGTAAATCGTGTGGTAATAAGTTAAACCACTTTTCTATTAAACAGTAAGTTTTAAACTCCACACGAGTTGCAAAAGAACCACCTACTTTAGACCATCCTTATATCTCTCCAAGGCACGCTCCCTTGCCATTTTGTGTTCTACCATTGGCGCTGGATATTTATCGGTATCCAACTCTGGTATCCAACGCTTGACATAGTTTGCTTTTTTATCAAATTTGGTAAACTGTGTAATGGGGTTGAAAATTCTAAAATAAGGCGCAGCATCGCAACCTGTTCCAGCTGCCCATTGCCAATTTCCATTATTAGCAGACAAGTCATAATCCAATAATTTCTGCGCAAAATAAGCCTCTCCCCAACGCCAATCAATTAATAAATGTTTGCACAAAAATCCAGCAACAACCATACGCACTCGATTGTGCATATAGCCCGTTTCATTCAATTGTCGCATTCCCGCATCCACCATTGGATAACCTGTTTGTCCTTCACACCACAACTTAAATTCTACTTCATTATTCCGCCAAGCAATTCGATCATATTTTGCCTTAAAATTACGATCCACTACTTTTGGAAAATGATAAAGGATTTGCATAAAAAACTCTCGCCAAACCAGTTCACTCAAGAAGGTAGCATCACTTGATTTTAGTTGGGCAATAATTTGCCGAACACCAACCGTCCCAAAACGCAAATGAGGGCTTAAATAACTCGTTCCATCTGCATTGGGATAATCTCTATACTCTTCATAATGTTGTAACTCTGATAGATTATAAGGTTTTACTTCAATCTTAGAACGTTCAAAACCAATATCTGAAAGACTTGGAAATTCAAACGTAGAGGCATAAAATTGCTTGTAATCTTGAATCATTTGAGGCTTTAGAGCCTCTTTATCAAAATGCTCTAGCCATCTGTTTTTATAAGGCGTATAAACCGTGTATGGCGTGCCGTCTTTCTTTAAAATCTCTCGCTCCTCAAAGATCACTTGATCCTTAATTCGATGCAAGGCTATGCCTTTTGATTCGAGCAAATCAGAGACTGCCTTATCTCTAATTCGAGCATAAGGCTCATAATCTTTGTTGGTATAAGCTTCTACTATCTCAAATTCTTCCAACAGTTCGCTCCACACCTCCACAGGTTTCCCTTTTCGACACAATAAAGAAGCGCCCTGCTTTTTTAAAACTTCATTTATCCCTTTTAACGAATCATAAATAAAGGTCAATCGAGCATCGTCTTTTGGCAACTCTTGCAAAATGTCTTCGTCAAAAATAAAAAGGGGCAATACAGGAAACTTACTATCCAAAGCAGCCAATAAGCCTAAATTATCTTCCAATCTTAAATCCCTACGAAACCAAAATATTGTCACCTTCATTTGTTTGTTTTAATCCTTGTTTTGATGTTCTTTATCGTAGAACAAAAAAGAAGGGATTCGGTTTAATGAATTGGGTTCTTTGTCCTTGTTAAGAATCTTACTTCTTGTAAATATCCAAATAGCCTATAGAAAAGGGAATCATTCTAAAAACAGTTTAATTTAGCCTCCTCTTAATTCTCCCAAACCCCGCCTGTAGCTAGTTTTAGCCCTTATTTGTTTATAACAAAAATCTATTTCACCTAAAAAGTATTTTGTTGAATTATTTTTCAGGAAAAATAATAGATTTTATTAAATTATATTTATATTAGTAAAATGAAAACTACATAAAACTACCAAAATTAATTACTACACTTCTTGCCTGCAAGGGCACTTCAAAATTTTAAAAAATTATGGAATACAGAACTCAAGCCTTAATAGTTACGGTCAGACCAGACGACATTGTTGAAATTAGAGAAGATCCACTTTGGAATAAACCAGATACGCTCGAAGTTGCACAGGAAAATGTAGCTGCAATGATAAAAGCGATTGATGGAAAAAAAAGAGCCATGATTAGTTATACTCCTGAGACGCACACGAGCAAAGAAGTGTTAAAATACTATAGTAGCTCAGAGTCAACGATTGGAGCTGTTGCAACGGCACTAATTTCAGAATCTTTTGGTTCAAAATTAATGGGAAATCTTTTCCTTAAAATAGTAAAAAAGGGATCTCCTGTTAAAATTTTCAGTATAAAAGAGGAAGACAAAGCCATTGAATGGCTCTTGGATTGTATAGAAAAGGCAAAGGGTTAAAAAACGATGCCTTTCTTTAAAAGAAAGATTGAGTTCAAGCAATTGGACTCTTTTTTTTTGTTAATTCAATAGCATATTTCATCAAATTCTTAATAAAGGTATTTTAATACAAAAAGAATATTCTTCTAATTTTTTCCAAAAGACAAAATTCTCAAAGTCTTTTTGTCCTTCATAAAGACCGTATAAATAAGCGTGTTTAGGCAGTTTTTCTTTAGGAATCTTAACAATTTCAAGCCCTAAATTCATTTCTTTTTGAGGAATCCCATCTTTTAAATACAGACATAGTTCAAACTCAATGGACGTTTTAGGTAAAAGTGTCTGAACGATAGGCGAATTAAACGTACAGCATCTACGAGAGAGGATAAAAGTATTTTCATCTTCACACTTAAAAAATCGCTCTAATCCATAACAGCTATTCGATAGTATATGAATACTATCCTGTGTTATATTTTTTAGATGGACTTTTACAATCAATGTTTCGTGTAGAAAAAGGTATTCAAAATCCCTAAGCTCAAATTTAACTTCAATTGCATTTTCTAACAAAACAGCAGCCTCTTGAGCAATTGCATGGATTTGGAAGAATAGGCTAAGCCAAAGGGTAAATAAAAAAAGCTTTATAGGCTAGTTTTTTAATTTCAAGCTGCTTTCTCCTTTAAAATTCAGGATCTACCTGTATGTGCATCGCTTTTTTAGTAACAGGATGGACAAACTGAATGGATTCTGCATGCAAGAGCAAACGCTTGCCTTTTTTACCATACAAATCATCTCCAATGATCGGAATATTTAAACCCATTGGGTGAGCAGAATGCACTCGAAGCTGATGCGTTCGCCCCGTAATCGGATAAAAATAAACCCTTGTTTGATTATTCGAACGCTCAATAACTTCCCACTTCGTTCTAGCATTCTTACCATGCTCAAAACAAACAATTTGCCGAGGACGATCTTCTAAATCTACTCGATGTGGCAAATCAATAAAACCACCTTCGCCTTCTACATCACCATCCAACAAAGCTACATAACGTTTCTTGATCGTTCTTTTAATAAACTGATATTGCAAATTTTTATGTATTTCCTTCTTCTTAGCAATCAACATCAAGCCAGAAGTGGACATATCCAAGCGATGCACGGTTAAAGGTCCTGTGGCTTCTGGATAACGTTGTTTCATTCGGACTTGTACCGAATCCTTGATATTAATACCAGGCACAGAGAAAAAGTCGGCTGGCTTATTCACCACCACCAAATCCTCGTCTTCATAAACAATGTCAATCGTCTTTCCTTCCGCTGGATTTTTCAACATAGGATTATCGTCCATGGACATTCCCCCCAACATGTGCCCCAAAATAGGTTCGCACTTTCCTCGGCAAGCAGGATAAAAATAACCGTGTTTGCGTATTTCAGATTTAGGAGATTCGCCCCACCAAAACTCTGCCAAAGCAATGGGCTTTAGGTTGTGTAAAAAAGCATATTGCAACAATTTTGGAGCCGCACACTCCCCTGCCCCAGCCGGTGGAACATCATTAATCGTCGGTAAGAAAATATCATACAGACTTTTTTCTTCCTTCTGATGATTCAAAAAAACATATTGATTAAACAACTGTTTTTGAATCCCAGCAGACCTTGTTTTTCGAGCTTCTTTTAAAGCATCCAATTGATCTTGATACACATCTAACCCCTTTTGCGTCATTGCCAGACGCATTTTCCAAAACTTGACGGTTTGTTTGTAATAATACTGATGCCCAAGGCTTTCGTCTTTTAAGGATTGTTCCAAAACTTTAAATGCTTCAGGAGACAAGCGTTCCCTAGCAGCTTCTCGCTCTGCTTTTCTTCTATTTTTATCTTGCTTCATTTGCTGACGCTTGAAGGCAAGACGTGTTTCCACTAGTTCTGTTTCTTCTTTTAAATATTGTTGATAGGCAAAATAATTTGGATCTTCCTCTAAGCTTTTAATCGACTGATTTATTTTATTAATTACCTTCACACCAGTCACAAAAAAACCATCGTCTTTTAGCATATCAAACACAGGCGGAACAAACATTGCGTGATGGTTTTCATTCGCTAATTTACCAGAAAAAGCAGCCAAATAGCCCAAACAATTGTCCTTCGTTTGCACCACCAAAACACCAAACATTTTGCCAATCGCTGGCTCCGCTTCTCCTTCCTTTGTATAAAAATTATGCTCCCAATCGGATTGCGTTTCTAAATAATGCTGCAATTTTTTTGCCGCCAATAGACTTAGTGGATGTGGTTCATAATAAAATGGAAAGGTAAATTTTTCGGGCAAGGCATAATTGTCCATCGACTCCTCAAAAGGAATAAAACAATTTGCTTGACCTAGTTTTTTTTGCTGCTTCATGCCACAAAAATACAAAGCTTTCTTTAATATTCAGAACGAAGGCAAAGCTTCTCACTTTTTATTTTTATTCGTACAAAATTGAAAAAGCTTTTTCGGTCCTATTTATTTGCTTTAGCTCAGCGCTGTAATCATTTTTGTAGTTATTGTAAGGCTAATAAACAAGATATTCGACGCAGTAATTAATGGAAGTCACTTATTTTTATTCTTAGAAATAATGATTATAGGGATAAGAAGGAAAGGAAGAATAACTCGAAGAATCAGACAAAGAAAAAGAAGACAGCTAGTAACCTATTCCAAAATCTCAATAACCGCCGCAACATCTCGTTTCTCCCCCAAGCGAATCACCCCAAAAACAAGCTTAGGAATAATCCCTGGAGGATTAATAAGCTTGCCAAATACAGCAATCTCTTGATCCTTTTTTGCAATCATTTGAGCTTGTTCTGTTGGAGTGGCAACCGCTAATTCCGTGGCAAACTTCCAAGCTTCATCCCTTGCTACCTTCATGCTAAAATTGACTAGAAAATCGTCGATTTTCCCAGACAAAGTAAGGATTGTTTTTAAGGTAGGCCAAACCTCGGAGAGTTCTTCCTCCACTTCTTTGACCAAGCCTGCCAATAGAGCATTGATTTTATCAAAATCACCTTTTAGGTCGTGGATAGCATCTCCTGGGGCAATTCTTGCCGCAGCAATGCCCAAATCTAGATTAATATGCGCATTCATACCCCAAAGCAAATGTTGCAGTACAATTGGCCAATATCGTTCTGTATTTTTAAACGCAATATTCCAACTCTCTGTTGTTTTTTCATTCTTAACAAACTGATCATAAGCCCTTAAATAACGATTGGCAAAAAGCACATCTAAGGCTTCCATTCTATCCTTATTTTCAAAATAATGCCCCTCTTTAAGGGCTTCTTTCACCCCTTTAGTCACCTTTTGGTACAAAGCAGGAAAATAGCCGATCCGACTATTGCTTTTTTTCGCAGCGTCAATGATTTCATCCAATCGCTCTATAACTTCATCTATGGTTTTCGCTTGCATGTTTGGTTTCGATTTTGGTAGGTGATATGTCCTTTGGTCTTTTAAGATAGGAAGAATATTTTTAAATTGGGCAGCCTCTCCAGCGTATGATGGCAGACACTTTCAAAGTGTCTGCCATCATACGCCACGCCTAGCTTAAAGAGCTTAAAAATTCGATTGTCTGCCATCATACGCCACGCCCAGCTTAAAAAACTTAAAAATTAGCCCGAATCTCCGCTCGCCCAACATGCACCACATTATCGCTCTCCCCCGTTTTTCGTCCCTCATAACTGACTGTCAACTGAATGCTTCTAGACAAGGCTTGTGAGATCGAAGCATTCCACAAATAATTACTTCCTGCTTGCAAACCTTGCGTCATCGTGTAGCCCACCGAGGAAGTCGGGTCGCCATCAAAAGCCATTTGAACGATTGAAAAACTTACTTTGATATTCGTTTTTGCCATTTGGTTGTAACTAATCTCTGTCGTCACATCATGGCTTTCTACTTCCTCTTGATCGTTGATTCTGTTCTTTTTGTTGTTGTATTTATATTTGAGCACGACTCGGAAAGACTTCTTATATAAAAAGGTAAATTGTGGCTCTATCTTGTAAAACTCTATGTCAAAATCTCGAATCGGAAAAAACTCCGAACGATTGCCCTGTAGACCATAAGTTCCCGTTAATAAGGCTTGTAGACGAATATTTCTTAATACAGCAGATGGTTTTTGTCCTGGCTTTCGCTTTCCTGGCTTGATGTTAAATCGTTGATTCAAGCTGTATTCGGTAAAGTTTCGACTCTCAAACCCCGTACTCAACAAGGTTCTTCCTCTGCTATCTCGTTGCCCAAACTCAATGCTATAAATACCCGTTCGATTAAAATACAGGTTGTTATTAATACTAGAATTAACCGACACCAATGCCGTATCCACGACATTTAATTGGAAGGGATTAAAGGCTACCACGTCCTTTGCACCATCATAGGTTCTGCGATCAATCTTAAAAATACTTCGCGTTGAAAAGCGTTGCAAAAGATCTAAGCCTATAGGTAGTTTATAATCCTTGCCTTTCTTCTTTCGACTACTTTGGATCAATCGTTTGGGGCGAATCGTCAAACTTTGGCTAAAGAGTACATTGTTCGTTCGAATAAAATCCCCCGTTAATAAGGTAACTCGGATATAATCGGCTTGATCTTGAAACTGTGCTTGCTCAAATTCATTGACTTGCTGTGCTTCATCTCCATTTCGATCCACCCAAATATAAGCCCCTTGACCTTGGTCTACTTTGATATAATTGTATTCCACTTTTTGTTGTTGCCCTGAGCCCAATTGATAAATGGTATTCGAGCGAATGAAGCCTTTTTTAATGTTCAGAATGTATTCCAAACGCCCTAAATAGGTTTCCTTTGGTTCTTGACTGGTTAAAGTACTGTCTTGAATTCTCAAATTCCGATAGGTCAAATTCCATTTCAATTGAGAGGCTGCCGTTTGCCGCCACTCCCCTGCTAAATTTACATCATCTGCCACAGAATTGGTCAAATAGCCATCCTTTCTAGGCGTATAATCATAACGACGAATATAATGTGTTTTCAAAGTCAGGTTATCACTTGCAGGCAAAATGGAATAGACTTTAAATAGATTGTAATAGAAACTTCCTTGATTTAAGGTATCTGTATTCAAATCCAAACGGCTATTTTGTTCCAACTCTCCATACACCCCAATTTGCCAATTCAACAATTTTTTGAAGCGCTGAGAAACATCTAATCTAGGGCGTATAAAAATGCTTTTTTCGGTTGGGGTTTCACTTTGCACCAAACTACTATTGCTAACTACTTGAAAACCTTTATAGCGTGTATTTACCGCCAAATTATGTTGATAACCATTGTATAAAGTATCCTTATTCAAGCCGCTAAATTGATAGGCAACACTCCCCCATTTTCGCCCCTCCAAACTCAAGCGAGCTTTGTACAAATGCTCCTGTGTCTGTTCGGCTAGGTTGATGTTCCAATCTCTAGAAAATTCTCGTGGTCGATAAGGCTCAATAAATTCAAATGCTTTCGTCAAATATTCATAATGGGCATTTATTTTCAAAAACGTATTGGCACTACTCTGAAAACTATCGTTTTGTATGGTATCCAAAGGATTTTCTTTTCCCAAAAACAAAGGAATTTTTTGCTGATAGGTTATGCGTGCTGCAACGCCTTGATTGTCCTCATTTCCAAGATCAGAAAAGGTATTATTATCCACATTACTCAAAGCAACATCCGCAGAAATAGCGCCATGCTTGCTTATATTATAATCCATCCCAAAGTTAAATAATTGGCGTTGTTTGGGTGTTGATAATAACTGAATCGGCTCATGGGTTCCTCTCGGCTGATTGGTAAACGGATCGGGAGCGACCCATTGATACACCACCCCATTGGCTGCGCCCTGTGTTCGAATATAGTTTCCACCGCCTTGTATAATGGCAAAACGAGCGGAATAAATCGCAGAATCTGGATCATCTGAAAAGATCAGCACGCTATCATATCGAAACCCATTTGCAAGTGTATCGGTCAATTTATAAAAAATAACACCTACATTTTCACCCGTTTGATCGGGAATACTAATCCCCGAAACATAGGCTTGATCGACATCGTCTCCAACCCGTTGCAAGACAGCTTTGGCGGAATCGGACAACGATTCTGCAATCGTTTGTCCTTTCGCATCTTGCTCAGAATAAAAATTAAATCGAACCGTGCTTTTTTTCGTTTCATAACTAACATTAGCCGTTCCTAGTGTTCGCAAAAAAGTCAAATCAGTATAACTAAATTCTACTTGGATTCGTTTGTCTTTGGTAATTAATTGTTGCGGCGTGAAGGTAATTTCTCCCAGATTATAATCAATTACATAATCATTATCTGCCCCTCTTTCTAGCAATTTGCCATCAATATAGACCCGTTCCGTTCCTGCTACTATGATAATAAACAGTTCTCCATTGGCGCCTTTCAGTCGATAAGGTCCTTGATTGCCTTCTTGTCCATCAAAAACATCTCTAGAAAACTTGCCTTTAGAAACGGCAAAACTGCCATCTGTTTTTAAACGCCCCTTCCCGATTTTCAAATCAGTAAACAACTGCCCACCTTGCAAACGGCGATAGTAATTCATAAAATAGCTTCCTTTGGGTCTCTTTATATCATAATCTCCTGCTATTAATCGTTGACGTTTGTATTTGAATTGAATGAAAATTCGGTCAAATTCGTCCAACTGTTGTGTATTTCCTTCGGGCTGTAAAGGCACATTATTATCGGTAATAGCGCCCAGTATTTCTATGTCTCCTAACTTTCCCGATACTTGTAAATTGAAGGTAGAATTCAGAATTAAATCTTGGCTATTTCCCAAAGAAATTCCACGGGCAAAGACCCCACTATAATCCAAATCACTAAAATTAAAGGCATCTCCCCCCGTTTCAAAAGGATTATAAGTATACCCACTGCCAATCAAACCATCGTGCTGAATTTTCTTACCAATTAGAGTAACATCTTTGCGCTGTTTTTTTTCGGTTAATGGATACGGGAAGACTCGAAAACGAGCTTGAAAAAGGCTGTCTTCTGGACGTTTCAAAAAGATCAATTGATTGCCTTCAATTCGATACGTTGAATCTGCAATAATTGTATTTTGGGTATTTCTTAATAAAAAGGAATTTGGAAAAACGACTTGGCTGTCCAAGACAATGGTATCACTAGCAACGATAGTTACGTTCCTCCAATTTGAGCTGGGAGGAGCTTTTTGAGTGCTGTCCTGTTGCGCCCAAAGAGAATAGGTTTGAAAACATAAAAAGATTCCTATCCAATATATAACTGTTTGTTGCTTTTTTATGTTGTTGTTGTTTTTTGTTAATTACGATTGTGGGTAGATGGCAGTCACTTCAAAAGTGGCTGCCATCTACCTCAGAGGAAAATCCAAGCTTAGTTTTTAATTTCCAATTGCCCCTCTACTAAGTCTAAACGTAATTGACAGCCCATTATGTTGGGGTGTTCTAACAACCATTTTGCCAAAGGCGCAATTATTTCATTTTCCAAAGCTCGTTGCAAAGGTCTAGCTCCATAACGTTTGTCAAAGCCAATTTCCGCTAAATAAGCTTCCAAACGATCGGTAAACGCCAAAGTAACTTGACGCTTGTCAAAACCTTCTCGTTTATTCAAAGCCTCTAACTCTAAACGTGTGATTGCCTGAATATGTTCCTGCTCCAAAGCGTTAAAGGTGACAATATGGTCAATTCTATTCACAAATTCAGGTCGAAAGAACTTTCCTATCGCAGATTCAAAGTTCGTAGTATCGCCACTTCCAAAGCCTACAGAAGTTCGATTGGACGCTCCTAGATTAGAGGTCATGATAATAATCGTGTTTCTAAAATTGGTTACACGACCATAAGCATCTACCAGCAAACCTTCGTCCAAAACGGTCAATAAGGCATCAAAAACAGAAGGATCTGCTTTTTCTATTTCATCCAACAAAAGAACAGAGAAAGGACGTTCTCTAATTTCTTGCACCAATTTTCCAACTTCTCCACCAACGCCAATAAATCGAGCCAATTGTCCAGGATGTTGGAACTCACTCATATCAATCCGCACCAAAGGCGATTTTTTTTGTCCTTTGCCAAAAAAGTATTCTGCCAACGCTTTGGTCGAAGCTGTTTTTCCTACCCCTGTTGGACCTGCAAAAATCATGGTAGCAATTGGCTTTGCAGGACTATTCAAACCTGCCTTAAATATTTTAACCACATTAGACAAAGATTCAATCGCTGTATCTTGTCCAATGATTCTATTTTTGAAATAAGCTGTTAATTCTTTGTCATCTAGCAACAAATCATCTCTCAAAAACAACTCAGGCATTCCTGTTTGCTTGATAAAGTTATCAATAACCTCTTTTTTGGTAATCTTAGGATTATTATCCTGCAAGGCTTGATTAACACATTGACTCAAAAACTTCACGCCTTTCCCTGGAAAACTTTCGTAAGGATAATAACGCAATAACAAGCGATAACTGATCGACAAAGCTTTTTTGCTCATGTCAATTTTCATATTCTGACGACAATAATCGGCAAACTTATCTAAGATGTTTTGAATCTTGTGTTCTGGTAATTCTTCTAGTGCTATAATTTGGAAATTCTCTACAAAACCAGGCAACATTCGACGCATACTTTCCAATTGGGAAGGCGTCACTTCTCCCACCATTTGTAATTTTCCATTTTGCAAAAAGGAAGTCAAAAAGGCTGCCACACTATCTTCGGGACCTTCGCCTCCTGTTTGTAACAATTGCACCATATCCACTACCCACAAAATGCCGTTCGCACATTCCAACTCATAGAGTAATTCCTCTACATTCTGTTGCCATTCGCCCAAGTATTTGGCTCTTGCCGTAATTCGCTGTGCCATTAATTGCCAAAACGTTAGGTCTAATTTAGACGACTTAGCGGTAATTTTTCGCATGGCTTGGCGCAGTACCGAGCTTTTGCCCGTTCCATGCTTTCCTACCAACAAGATATTTGAACGAGTGCTTACGATTTTGTCTACCGTTTCGCCTACTTCTCGTTCCAACTCCCAAGCCGCTTCGGGAAAAGCAGCAATGTTTTTACGCAACGATTTGGGTTGAGGATAGCGTTCTGCCATCGCCTCTAGTTCCTTAAACTTATCTTTAAAACTCCAACCGTTATTAAAATTATATTCTCGATACAAATTAATACGCAAGGAAATTTCATCTAGATTGGGACGCAAGCCTGTAATCATTCGATAGACTTCGTCTGGTGTTTTTTTGTTGAGAATATTCATCGCAAAATTCTGCACCAAAGAAACGAGTAATTTACTATCATAATAATAAAAACTCTCGCCCAACAAAGGCAAAAAACAGCAAAAGTGTCCTTGATCTGTTGGTCCAAAAACCGCATCTACAGGAACTTTAAGCATGTTACTAGAAGGATAAGAACGGTTCTTATCTCGATAAACAGGACGTACCTTGACCTCAAAAGTCTTCATTCGAAAAGACTCAAAAGGCGTATAAGGATAATCGTCGTATTTTTTGTATAAACGTTTTAGATGCGTGGCTAGGCTTGATTTTACGTGCCTAATATCTTTGTCTATAATCTGATGCTGGGTACCAACTAGTAGCCCTAAAACTCTATTTTCGGATAGTTGATAATATAATAAGGGATAAACAAATTTTTCCATTGTGTTTTTTCTAAGGTTCAATAGTCCATACAAAACTTGTCTGGTTGGTTATCAGTACCTCACTCTACTAATTCCCAAAAGAGCTTTTTTAGTGATAATCAACTAGATAAATAGTGCTTTAGTAGTTTTTAAATGAAAAACTACTAAATAGTGTGGACTACTAATATAAAAACTACTAAAGTAGTCAAGTAATTATAAAAAAACAAATTGGGGCTTGATTAAGAATAGAAAAATTAAGGAATCTACCTTCAATTAATAATAATCTTAACTACTTGGTTAACTTCTTTTTTTTGACTACTTTCAATCACTTTTTGTCCTACTTTTAATTATAAAATCACAATGAAAAAAACAGCACTTACATTTCTCTTCTTTATTTTTCTATCCAGTCTTTATGCACAAACCAACAAAGCCATCAATCCTAAGGGCGTGACGATTGCAAGGGATCAATGGGGCGTTCCGCATATTTTTGCCAAAACAGATGCAGAAGTTATCTATGGTTTGGCTTGGGCGCATTGTGAGGACAATTTTGAATTAATTCAACAGGCTTATGCTGCCACTCGTAGACGTGCTGGAGAAATATTGGGAAAGGATGGGGCTATTTTTGATGTCATGCAATTTATGTGTGAAGCAGATGCTGTTGTTGAAGCAAAGTACGAAACGGCTTTTTCGGACGATTTTAAAAAGATCATTCGTGCCTATGCTCAGGGTTTGAACGATTATGCAGCAGCACATCCCAAGGAATTATTACTAAAAAAATTATTTCCAATCAGTGAAAAAGAGGTTGTCACAGGCTATCTTCTAGGAAATATTATCATGACAGGTGCTGCTTTTGATATTGGTAAAATCTTTGGGAATAAGATTCAGAATTATGAAAAACATGCCACTCAACCAACAGGTTCTAATGGTTTTTCGATTAGTCGAAAACGCATGAAGGAAGACAAAACGATTATGGTTAGTAATTCTCACCAACCTTTGGAAGGCGTTTTGGCTTGGTATGAAGTGCATGTGAATAGTGAGGAAGGTTATAATATGTTGGGCGGAACCTTCACTTTGGGCATGACTCCTTTTGTTGGCACCAATGAAAATCTAGGATGGACACACACGGTCAATCATCCTGATATGACAGATGTTTATAAATTAAAAATGCATCCCAAGAAAAAACTAACTTATTTGTACGATGGAAAATGGGAAACATTAGAAGTAAAAAAAATGAAAATAAAGGTCAAAGTAATTGGCATTAAATTTCCGATTAGCATGACTTTTTATAAATCAAAGCACGGTATGGTCATGAAAAACAAGCATGGTTTTTATGCCCTACGTTTTACAGCAAACGAGCACATTGCTGCTGCCGAACAATGGTACAAAATGGGCAAAGCCAACAATTTTGAGGACTTTAAAGAGGCTTTGAAAATGCAGCAAATTCCTTGTTTTAACGTCGTTTATGCAGATAAAGAAGATAATATTTACAACTTTGGTAATGGCTTAATTCCCAATAATAGAGTGCCTGGTTATAATTGGCGTGGTGTGATGCGTGGCGATACGTCTGAGAATGTTTGGCGTCCTGAATTCTACAAAATGGAAGAACTGCCTCAGATTTTGAATCCTGAATCTGGTTATATTTTCAATTCTAACAATACGCCCTTTACCGCTACCAAAAAAGAAGAGAATATCAAAGCAAGTGACTATCCTAATGAATTGATGGGTTATTTGGAAAAAGAAACCAATCGCTCGATTCGTTTTACAGAATTGATGGATGCTCTAGGCGACAAACAGATGACTTATGAGGAGTTTAAAAAAATGAAATTTGATATCCAATATTCTAAAAATACCTTTTATACTTATAGTATTGAGAATATTGACCTTATCCCCAATTTAGATCCTAAAAAATATCCTGACTTAGTAGATGTCTTGGAATTGGTCAAAAACTGGGATCGTTCTCCTGATATCGAAGATGAAAATGCGGCTGTATTTTCTGTTGCCTTCACTTATATTATAGATGAATTGGCAGATCGTTCGGCTTTGTTGGACGCCAATACGCTCCCTGAAGCTGTTTTTGTAGATGCTTTGCGCAAAGCAAAAAAATACCTTTTGAAACATTATGGCACGCTTAACGTTCCTTTTGGCAAAATGCACATTCATAGACGAGAAAAAGGAAGTGATGTTTCTTTTCCAAGTTCTGGAATGCCTGAAAATATTGCTGCAATGGCATATACGCGCGACAAAAAAGAAAAAGGAAAATTGCGTACTTACTCTGGAGAGTCTTATATTTTAATTGCTCAATACGATGAAAATGGCATCGCAGCATTAGAAACCATCAATTGTTTTGGATCTTCTAATCGCCCAGAAAGCAAGCATTATACGGATCAAATGGAAATGTATGTCAACCGAGAATTAAAGGAAATGACCTTGGATAAAGAAGTGATTATGAAAGCAGCAAAGGAAGTTTATCATCCTGGAGAGCGACTTGAAAAATAGTTTATTCTTAAATTGAATTACTAAAAGAGCAAAAGCCTTTCAACAGATTTGTTGAAAGGCTTTTACTTTATTATCAAGAATAATAAAAGAACTCTATTTTTTTAGTAAGTCTCTAATTTCTCCCAATAGAACTTCTTCCTTGCTTGGAGCTGGTGGAGCAGCAGGTGCCGCAGCTTCTTTTTTCTCCATGCGATCTTTCATTCTGTTGTACGCTTTAACGACCATAAAAATAGCCCAAGCAACAACAACAAATGTAATAATAGCATTAATAAAGATACCATAATTAATCGCTACTTCCGCTAAGCCGTCTGCACCTTCTGGTGTTGATGGAGCTTTTGCTTCTTGAAGGATAATTTTCAGTTTAGCAAAATCAACGCCTCCTACCAATAAACCTATTGGTGGCATAATAACATGATCTACTAAAGCCTTGATGATCGCACCAAAATAGGTTGCCATAATCAAACCAACTGCCATGTCTACAACATTTCCTTTACTGATAAACTTCTTAAATTCTTCCATTTTTTGTTTTGTGTCTTAATGGTGTAATAAAATTATTAATTAAATAGAAGGTTAAATTCATCAACCTTCTTGGTTCTAATTATCTCTTATACTACATCCATACCTAATTGTTTTCCAGCCTACTACTTGGCAGGAAAAAGACTTCATTTGGCAAGAATCTCCCCTTAAAACAAAAAAAACTTAGAACAAAGTCCTAAGTTTCTCTATATTTCTTATAAAAAAGGCTTTCATACAAGCCTATTACATCTTATTTCAGCACCTTATTAATGGCATCTTCCATATCATCCAACATTAGTGGATGCCAATTTACATCCTGATAAGTTACATTTCCATCTGTATTAATTAAATACATTCTTGGCACGTGCAAATTTGCAAACTCATGGAACAGTTCTCTAGTAGGATCTTCGACTAAATCATAACTCAAACCCTCCTTATTAGACCATTCTTCCAACTCTGCGGCATTATGCTCTCTACCAATACCAACAATATTGATCTTATCTTTGAGATGTTTAAATTTGTTACTAATAGCAGGAGTCGCTTCCAAACAAGAAGAACACCAAGTGGTGAATAAAACTAACAAAGTAGGCTTGTCGCTTCCTTCTCCAAATTTGACATTGGTTCCTTTGGTTGTTTTAACATCAAATGCTCGAATGTGATGCGTTTTTTTTATGTTTTCCATTTTTATGTTCGTGTTATTTTAAGATAGCAGACAATAACTCCTTATAAATGTAGGATATTATTTAATGAATTCAAACTAAGAAACTGTTAATATTTGGTTATCATAAATAGGTATAAAATTCTACGAACCTTCATATTCTCGACCATCAATCACCATTTTGGAGATAATTTCACGCATTACTTCAGAAGTACCAGCTCCAATCGTTCCAATTCGAGCATCTCTAAAGACACGTGCCATTTTGTAATCTTCCATATATCCATAGCCTCCAAAGAACTGTAAACACTCTGTGGCTACTTTATTACACAATTCTGTTCCTAATAATTTTGCCATCGAACATTCTTTCACCGCATATTCGCCCTCGTTGTGTAATTTACAACAGTGATAAGTAAAATAACGATTGGCTTCCATTTCAGAGGCCATTTGAGCAACACGATGACGCAAGACTTGAAATTTGTTAATCGGGCGTCCAAACGCTTTGCGTTCAGACATATACTGCAAGGCATATTCTAGAGAAGCATCACAACTCCCAATGCTACTAACGGCTCCAATCAAACGCTCTACTTGCAAGCCACCCATCAAATAATAAAAGCCCATTCCTTCATCTCCAATTAGATTTTCAAGGGGTACTTTTACATCGTCAAAACTAAGTTCTGCGGTATCCGAAGCATGCCAACCTAGTTTCTTGAGTTTCCGAGCCGACACCCCTTCTGTATGTCGATCAATAACCAACAAACTCACCCCTCCTACTCCTGCCTCAGGATCTGTTTTGACCACTGCCACCATAAAGTCTCCATAAACGCCATTTGTAATAAACGTTTTACTTCCATTCACAACATAATGGTCTCCATCACGAATCGCTTTCGTTTGAATATTCATTGCATCCGAGCCGGCACTAGGTTCAGAAATAGCTATAGAACAAATCAACTCCCCTGCAATTGCCTTTGGAAGGTATTTGTCTTTTAAATAATCCGAGCCATGTGTTAAAATATAAGGCGTAGACATATAAGCTTGCACCATTGGAAGAATGGCAAAACCACCTGAGAAGCATTTGGAAATTTCTTCTACTAGAACAACAGAATAGAAAAAATCTGAATCTGAACCGCCATATTTTTCTGGAAAATTAAGCCCAAAGTAGCCCATTGCTCCAAATTTTTTCCAAAAGTCTTTTGGAATGCGACGGTCTTCTTCCCATTGATCTATATTTGGAATGACTTCCTTCTTCAAAAAATCTCGCAAAGACTGTCTAAATAAATGGTGTTCTTCTGTGAAATAGTATGATTTCATAATTGTTTTTTGGTTCTTTTTATGGTTCAATAACAAGTTTTGTAGTCATAAAAAAAGAGGCACCTTTATCAGACGGTATGAGTCGTAAGTTTTAAGTAGAAAGTCGTATGTTTTGTTTTGATAATAAACGACTTACGACTTTCTACTTAAAACTTATATCCCAATTCATAGCCTTAAAAAGGATTCTAAATCTTAAACGCTCACAAAACTTGTTATTCAACTGATAAAGATAAAAAATAATCTTTACTTCGATAACTTAGTAGTGTTTCAACTCTTTTTAATTCTCCTAACAAAATCATTCAGGTTCAAATTTACAATCAGCAGGGCAAGCACATCCGCTCCTATTTCTTCCCAACTAATTGCAGGAGAAAACAAATTGCTGCTTTCTACTCAGAATATTCCTGTTGGAAATTATTTTCTTTCTATAAAAAGTTCTACAAAAACGCAAACTACAAGCATTATCATTCAAGAAACAAAATAAAAGCTTTACCTTAGTGACTTCATACAATTACGAGTAAAGATGTTGTCTTTATTCGTAATTTGTTTTTTACTTAAAACGAAGCAATCGCATGGAAAACTGCACCATATATAGCCACTCCATTGACTTTGAAGCCATAGAGCCCATTGTCAAAAAACACTTACCCAAAGCGTCTATAAAACGTCAAGATTTAAATGGGCAAAAAATTCTATTGATCGTATCTAAAAAGGGATTTTTAGGACGTAAATACAAGGCAACGATAAAAGGAAGACAACGGGTGACGCCCTCTTTCCAATTGGATAAAGTCGCCTGTCCTATTTGTCAAAACTTGATGGGCATGCAAAATTATGTCACTAGCCTTCCTGCACAAGATAAAGGTATTCAGAGTTTGCTACTACAAAAAATAGCTACCTTGAATAGTGAAATTAATTTCATGGTTCAACCTTATGTTTCGGAAGATTTTGAACATATACTCAAAGAAATCTTACAAGAATTAGATGCTATTTTATTTACCCCATCTACCAGTTTATTTTCTAAATCAGAGCATCAACAATTTTTAGATAAAGACTTTGGTTTAATTCTAGACTCCATAGGCATTTCAGAAGTCTCTAATATAGATATTACCATTGATTCAAAGTATTATGACCAGCCTAAAGTAGAATATACAAAAGCACAGAAAGATCGAAAAGTAAAAAGTGAAGCCATCCTTCAAGAGCATCAAGTAAAAGTGAATGCAAATTTACCTTGCACCGCAGATGCTACAGCAATTAAGCTAAGAACTCAAGCTGCAATTATTGACCGTATTTATGCTTTAACCATTATTACGGCTAGAGCAGAAGGTATTCCTATGTCAGAATTGCAAAAAATAATTACTGAGAAAGAAATCACCCAATTTTCTCCTTATGAAAGCCATGTTTTAAACAATGAAATTCCAGCAGAAGAGTTGTCTGCCTTAACCTGGCGCTATGAAAGCTTGTTTTTATTGTGTTGGGTTATCAATAAAGTAGATACCCTACCTTATCCTTCTGAAATGTGTCCTGTTCAAACATTTTTAGCGCCCATTTTAGACCAATCTAGAGCTGAATTTACGAGCAATATTACCCTTCGAAGCAAAGAAGAAATTGCCGATGTATTGGATTTAATGTATAGAATGAATTGGGCTTGTGTTGATGCACGCATCAAGGCTGAAACAACTTCTGGAAAGTTACATCCTGGTATTGTCTATGAACGACACTATGCCTTGAATTGGCTAAGTGGTCATCGCAAACAAGCTTGGGATGATATTACAACAGACACTTAGATTTTTTCTAAAAAGAACACTTTTATTTGGATATTTAATTTTTAATTATAATCTTGCAGCTATAAGTTAAGTACAGTGTAACATAAGTTTTGATTTTTATTACAGAGAATTTTTGATGAAATTCGAGGACTCCCACAGTTTGATAGCCTTAGCTATCAGAACGAGGACAGGACGAAGAAGTTCGCAAAAAGGCTCGCTTAATAAATGTTGAAAATTTATGTTACACTGTATTAAGAAGGCTTTTCTAATTATCTTGATAAGCCATGCAATTATATTATGGGCATAATGTACTTGTATTCTTAATATTCCATTATATCTTAGTTCTCATCCTAAAGATTCATCTTGTTGATATCAAGAGTAATAAATTTCTATGTTTAGAAATTTAACATCCCCTCTTGCACTACCATCAACTTACGAGTCACCATTTTCCAAACCAATTAAAGTAGGTTAATAGGTCATTTTCTATAGTTTCAAACTATAGATTTTAGCTCTATTACCTTTCAACTAATTCTTTCACAAAGACCAAATTTAATTGTTATGTTTAAAACAAAAAAGAAATTTTTAGTGGCATTCCTAAGCCTAATTATAGGTGCCCAATACAGTTGTAAAGAAGATACAACTGAGCCAACAGATAGTGTCACAACAACTGAAGAAATGTACACTATTGGAGCCAAATCTGTTACTGCCGACATCATAAAAACAAGCGATGGCGGCTATTTAATGGTCGGAACTTCTTATGCTAGTACTAATGTAGAAGGTGATATTGCTGCCATAAAAACAGATTCTAGAGGTGTCCAACAATGGTCTACTTCAATGGGCAAAGTCCCAGGCACGGGAACAGGTTCTTTGGCAGGACAAACCATTAAATACGACGAAATGGGCGTCAAAGTTGTCGAAGAAGCAGACGGTTCTTATACCATTGCAGGAAATAGAACCTATGTAGCTTATCCCAATGCAAGTAGCACTTCTGGCGTTCGCAAGCATACAAAAATTGTATTTTACAAACTATCTGCTAGTGGAACAGCAACAACATCAGATGGTGTTGAGTTGAGAAGTAGCACTGAATTTACAGATCAAGTATCTGACTTTAAAATTGATGCTTCTAGTGGTGCTTCTCAATACATTTTAACGGGATACACCTCTGACATACAACAGAATAAACCTAATGATGCTAATAATGGGGCTTATGATTTCACAGACATATTAACGATGTCTTTAGATGCAAGTTTTAATGCCTTGTGGTCAAACTCTAGCAGTGCTTATGGCTTTGCGGGTAGCGATTACGGAACCTCTGTTCAGGTGATGTCTAATGGTTATCTTATCATTGGAACAACAGAAGAATCTGTTTCTTCCTCTAGCACAGCCTATTTTTCTAGATTTACTACTGTCTTGTTTACTAAATCAGGTGGCACGCCGATCAATGTTAGTCAGTTTGGAGATCAAGATTATGAATTGGAAGGTGGTTATTCTGTTTATGATGCAACAAATAATCGAATAACAATTGTTGGGAATACAACTGGAAGCAGTAATATTGCTGCTGGTCAATTAGTTGTTTTTCAAATTGATGATAACCTAAGCATACAGAACCCTAATGCTTCTAATACAAATGGCTTCGGCTTTGAGTTAATCACTCCAACAGCCCCAACGGCAACTTCTATAAACAATACTTTCAAGGCAAATTCTATTGCTTTGATTCCTAATAATGGTGGTTTTGCCATTTCTTCTACCTTATCTGATAATTTAGGAAAAGACATTTGTATTTCGAAGTTAGCCAACGACTTTTCACTTCCTGCAACAGGCTGGCCTCATTACTATGGCACTGGAAGTAGTGTTAGTACTAGTCAAGAATGGGCAGGTCCTGTAATTCCTATCCTTGATACGAATGGAGCTGTAGAATATGCTTACACAGGTACATTTAATGCCAATACTAGTACCAGCCAAATCGGTTGGGTCTTGTTTTAAGCTACTTTTTTGAGCATAAAACAACCAATAACAGAGCGCATTTATCGCTAAATAAAAACTGCATTTCTCATGAAATGCAGTTTTTTTATTTACCTTGCTATGCTGTAGTAAGTGACCAATAAAATAAATAGCAATGGAACGAAAATACATTGAAGGTTTTAACCAATCTGAACTTCCACCAAGAGATAGCGACATGGACCCTACTGTCATTAGGAGTATGGCATCGGGCTCTACCCCATTTACACCAGAACAAGTCAAAGAAATGTTGGAGAAACATGATGATTTTATTCAATCAGGCGGTGGTGGTGGTCGTTTTGAGCGACTGCATTTATCGGGTATTCCTATGAACATCTATATGGGTGGAAAAGGAAACAAAGGAAAGCAACTTGAAGTTCGTATGAAACATTTTTCACCTGATGTAAGTTTGGAAAATGCCGCCCTTCCCTATGCTGACTTTGCAGGAGCAATTGCAGAAGAAGTCAACTTCCAAGGAGCCAACCTAGATCATTCTTTATTGACCGATTCTTTTTTGGCAGGGGCAGATTTTGATAATAGCTCTGCTGTAGGGGCAGATTTTACAGGGGCAGATTTAACAGGGGCTTCTTTTGTTAATGCCGATCTTAGAGAGGCTGATTTTGAAATTTCTAATTGTACAGGTGTTGACTTTACAGGAGCCAATTTAGAAGGTGCTTTATTTAAAGGAACAACCTTAAATGGCATTCGTCGATAAACTCAAAAATTCTTATAAAAATAAATATAATAATGACTGAAGAAGATAAAAAATTTATGCAACGGGCAATTGACCTGGCAAAAGAAGGCATGAATGCAAATGCTGGCGGTCCTTTTGGAGCTGTTGTTGTAAAAGATGGTGTTATTGTTGGAGAAGGTTATAACAAAGTTACCTCCACCAATGATCCTACGGCACACGCAGAAGTAACGGCCATTCGAAATGCTTGTAAAGCCTTGAATACATTCCAATTAGACGATTGTATTATTTACACCTCTTGCGAACCTTGTCCAATGTGTTTGGGCGCCATCTATTGGGCACGACCTAAAATGGTTTATTTTGGTTGTGATCGAGAAGACGCTGCTGCAATAGGCTTTGACGATCAATTTATTTACGATGAATTGGAACGAGATATAGATGACCGTCACATCAAAATTGTTCGTTTGATGCGTAAAGATGCCCTGTCTGCCTTTGAAGCTTGGACGGATAAAGTAGATAAGAAAAAGTATTAATACAATTTGGCAATTTGAAGATTTGGTAATTTATAATAAAGGTTCTTTTGCAAATCGTGTGGAGCTTTTAATTACAGGTAGCTCTTAACTAATTTTTAGATTTTAGATCGCTGCGCTTTTAGTCTAAATGACTGTTAATCATTCTTTTAGTCTAAAACCTAAGAGCGCAGCGATCTAAAATCTAAAATAGTTTAACCTCGAAGCTTACTTTTAAGTATTATCACACGATTTGTCAAAGAACGATAATAAAAAACTATCCTACAGACCAAAAAAATAATTTTCAAATCTTCAAATTGTCACCTTTTCAAATTACTGCTCCCCATATTTTATCAGCTTTCCCTTCTGAATCATTTCCTTCGCAACTTTCCAAGTAGGAAAGACATCTGACTCATAGGTATACGATCCTATTTCGCTTGCTAATGCAGCACTTTTTTTCATCGCTTCCCCGTGCGCCCCTTCTCTCATAGCACGCTGCATCACTTCTTTAGATTCCCAAGCAGTAATGGTATAATGTAAATACCCAAAGCCTGTATTTTTAATTTTGATAAAACCAGGTGTTTTTCGGAGCTGCAAAGTTATTTTTAAACCATGCAAAGACAGTTTGAAAAAATACCATACACTACGCAATCGAATAGAGGTTATTGTAATTGTCATTCCTTCTTTAGTTTTTTTCGTAAAATATTAAATTTAAGGACTTCTAAGCTTAATTATCCTACTCCAAGATATTTTTTTGTATTTTTGTGATTATTACTCCATTGATTTTGCCATTGCATGAAACCACTACACTTAAATTCAAAAGAAATACACAACTTATCAAAATTACTAATCAGCTCTGATTCTAGTAGTATTGAGGTTGCCTTTCAGATTTTGAACAACTACCAAAATGCCATTCAACAAGTCTCCAAAGAATTGGTTTTAATCAGCCAACTTTCTTGGAACGACAGCCAGCGCAAAGAAGCGATTCGGCTTTTAGAAACGCATTTTGATACTACTCAAATGAAGGCTTGGGACGATATTTTTCAAATGTTTCATCTCTATCAAAATCTATTTACTTATGAAGATTTTGAGGAAAACTGGCATTGGTTTGAAGCACACGAAGCTTACCGAGCAGAATATATGCCCCTCATTTGCCAAAACATAGAGTATACCGCAGAGTATTTTGCTATTGCAGAAACAATTGCAGAGTATTATAAAACAAAGTTAGATTGGGCAGAGCGTTATTATCGAATTTCTTTGGAATACAATCCGCAGGATCTCAATACATTGAGCACCTTAGCGACTTTGTACAAAGATGGTTATCAAGATTATCAAAAAGCATTAGAACTTTATGACAAAATGCTTGAAATTGCCCCCGAACATTACGATGCTTTTGAAGCTAAAGGTGCTTTATTTTTAGATTATATCAAAGACATAGATGCTGCCACAGCAACCTTTAAACAAGCACTCCAACACTATCCCAAGGATGAGACGCTTCAAATCTGGTTGGCAGACACGTACATGCAAAAAAATAGTTCCGACTTATTGCCTCTTGGCAAGAAGATGTTAGAAGGTATTTTAGAAAAAAGTCCGCAGAATACATTCGCTTGGACCATTTACGGCAACCGCCTTTGGATTACAGAACACAAACCAGAAGAAGCCATCATAGCTTATCAAAGTGGTTTGGAAGTAAATCCTAGAAGTTATAATATCTTAGGTAATTTAGCCGAGTTGTACGAGCGAGTTTATAAGGATTATGAACAAGCGAAAGACTATTATGTCAAAGCTTTTTCCATCTATATGGACGATGCCTTTCACCTTAGTAATTTTGTACGCCTTTTAGTGCTTTGCACCCAAGAAATGGACGATGCCAAGGATTATTATCAACATCTAAAAGGCTTGTTTTTTGGTGCTGTCAAACGAGAACCAGAATTGAATGATGCACAATGGGAAGCTTTTCAAGAAGCAGAAAAAATACTTTTGGCAACCTTTCCTGAGTTACAAGCGCTATAAACTTATCGATATACCCGTTTCAATTCATCCAAGATCAACAAAGTAGCGTCCAAGGTAGTTTGAAAATGGTCCCTAGTCTTTTCCTGGCTTAGTACCAGTGGTAATTTATAGCAAAAGTCTTGATTCCCAATCAAAAGTTCACCAAAATACATATTAGGAACACTCGTTATTTTCTCTCGTACAGCTCGATTAAAAAGCGACCGAGTGGTCGATAAGTTTTCTGAATCAATTAGAAAACGCTTATCAAAATCTTGCACCCCAATTTCTATCTCGTTGACCATACCCAAACCCTTCCCCATCTTGCGAAAGATATTCTCATTGACCAACCTCAAACTATAGCCTTCAACAGCAAGGTTGTGGCGCAATTTGAATTCCGTCCAATAAACGGTATGTTTACCACCACCAGTTTGGTAAGTATAACAAACAAAGTCATGTCCTTTGATGCTTCCTTTTATAACAGGTCCTTTTTTCCGTCCATATTCTCCCAACAGGTCTTTTTCGAATTTCAAACCATACTTGCTACCTATTTTTTTAAAACTTTCGGCTAGTCTCTTTTCTTGTATAAGAACCAATTTGTAAATTCCATAGATCATTAATCCTATAAAAGCAGCCATCACTGCAAAAGCAAACAAATCTGCCAATCCACCACTTGCCATAACAATATATTTTTAGGGGCTAAATAATTATACTAATGCGAATCTAGAGCTAAAATTAGGTCTGATAAATAAAAAGGCGAATAAAGGCTTCACAAGAATGTTTAATGTTGAATTTTTAATGATGAATGCTCTCTAGCATAAAAAACATTAAAAATTCAGCATTTAGCATTCAAGATTTAAAAAGTAGGCTTGTAAAATGAGACAACCCTGTTTTAAATGTACGATTTATTGATGGTTTAACCCTTGATTCGCATTACTATTACAAAATAGCTTTTAATTTTATAAATACCTGCTTTTGGGCAGCATTTAAATCGTCTGCTGTAAAAATGCACATCCCTGTCGCCCCATTTTTTTTGGTAATCAAAATCGCTTCCTCCAATTCAGCTGCCCTTCGAAGTGCAGGAGAATACAAACCTGCATGAATTGGAAAATCGACGTCTTGCACGCCCTGTTTTGTCCCAAAACCAATCCAATTAATCCCTTCTCTATAGAAACTATGATACAACATAGGATAAGCCGCATCTAGGTTCCAATCGTTCCAAGCTTGGCGCACCATTTGGCGAGACATTTCTGGAAAAGGAAAAACTGCTGCCGTCAAAGGAATGCCATATTCGTGCGTCAGATCCGAAATTTCGTTCACCAATTTTGTAATCGCATTCAAGCGATATTGACGCCATTCTGTGCTCAATTCAGGATGCTCCATATCGATTGGATCTCTGCCAAATATAGCCTTAAAACCTGCTCTAGCAATTGGATGATAACCATAATCATATTCTGGCATTTCCGTTTCTTGCTTCAAATTATACTTAGGTTGCAAATCTGCGCCTAAAATAACATCCACATAACGAACATAATCCAAATGCACAGAAGCCAAATTTTCTATAGAACAATAAGATTTTACCTTGCTTTTAATATAAGCGCAAGCTTCTGGATGAAAAGGACTTAGCCATTGATAATAATCTACATAAGCTCGATATTCCAAAGAGTTCTGCCCCTTTCTATTCACGGCATACCACTCTGGATGCGCTTGTGTTTCTTTATTTCCTGGTTGATTTAGCGTCCACATCCAAGCATGAACTTTCATATCCATGCTCGTTGCCAAAGGCACTAAATCTTTCAAAAATTCAGGACTTGCTTGAACTAATAATTCTGTAATGCCCAAAGAATCATAATAAGCTAATTTCTTGGTCCATTTATCTGCATCATACGCTTTATCTCCATGCACCCAAGTTGAGAACGTAAAACTGCTATCTTTTTCGCTTATTTCCGTTTCTACTACTGGTTGAGCAAGCGGCTCTTTTTGAGTTTCTTCTTTTTGAGAATTGCAAGCAGTTATCATGAACAAGCCAATGAACAAACTCCAATTCTTGATTTTTTTTATCGTCATAACACCTTGAATTTTCCTTCTTCGTTAATAACAAACTGTTCCTTAGAACTTAGATTTTCTATATAAATTTCAAAGCCCAAATGCGTCTTCAAAAACACGGCATCAAAGTCTTTTCCCTTGACTTTCAAGGTCTTTATTTTTTTAGTAATTGTTGGTGCTAAATCTAATAGTTCTTTATGTGCTCCAAATTTGATTTGCTGTAACAAAGCATAAGCCACTTGTTTGTTCAAGACCTGTGGAATTTCCTTTGGCGACTTTTCATTTCCAAGGGCATTTTCACTAAACTCCAAATAGCCCCAATGTTCGGGCAAATGCATATTAATAGCGCCTTGATTGGACCACACCCAATTGTATTCAGGCAAGCGTTTTCCATTTACTTTTTTTAAGCTATAAATTCCCTTTTTTAAGTCGTGATCCCACTGTACTCTCGAAAAATTAACCCGCCAATAATCGCCATCCTTAGGATGTTTTAAAGCCTTCCGTTTACGTTGCAAAATCACCTCTAAAGGGATCGCCATTTCTACCGACCAAGAAGTATCTATGTCATTTCCATCGTTCAAACTTCCTCTAATATGAACCGCTGTTTTTAGCCCTTCTATTTCGTAATAATCATTCGCATGACCACCAAAACGATAGGGTTTATTCAAGCGCAAATCCCAAGTCGTATTCAAGGCATTCACCTCTATTTCACTATAATGACAACCATCGTCTGTTGGGTCTATAAATACCTCAAAATCATTATTATAAAAAATAACAGCATCGTGTTTCTTTAGGTTCCCCCAAACATGTGGCTCCTCCATTTCGGCATAAACATACAAATACTGTTCGTCCCAAAGCATCTTTACCTGCGTCTTATATTTAGGTTCCTTGACACCTTCTATATCTATAAACTCAGTAGTATAAGTAGCTATTTTCCAATCTCTTTCTAAAGCCTGCCCATCTATTTGAATCCCCTGAGTTCGATAAGCAATATAATGCTGGGGAACCATTATTTCTTGCCCTATATCTATCGAATGTTCATAAACCAAGTCTTCTTTTACCTGTGACTTTGTCGTACAAGCACTCAAAAACAAAGCTAGGAGACAAACAATTTCTCTATACATGATTTTAAAAATTAAAGTCCAACAAAACAGACCATTTTCCATCTGACTGGAGTTGCCATAAAATGAAATAATGCCCTTTTCCACCACTAACATATTGCCCTACATCATAAAACAAAGCATCACTTACTTGAATCGTTTGAATCGTTGACAAACGAATGTGCCATTTTTCTTTCAACATATAAGCGTATTTCGTTTGAATCGCCTTTCTCCCTTTGTAAATATAACCATCGTTTAGATAAAAAGCATCTCGACTGTATACCTGCTGAATTAAAGAGTCTGGCTGATGTGCATTCGACCAATCTTCCCAAGCTTGCCGAGCAGCATCAATCGTTTCCTTTCCTACTTTATTTGTAATGTGACGTGGATACAAAACTTCTAATTCCTTGCACCAAAACCCTTTTTCCTCCTTCCAAGCCACCACATAAGCCAATTTACCTGCGGTGCTATCTTTTAGTTGATAATAACCAATATCAAAATAATTAGACGAATCATGCTTAATTATAGCCAAAGAAAAAGCAGTATCTATAATTGGTAATGCTTGCAATTGTTCGTGTATGCTGTCCCTACTTTTGTAGATCTTATTATCCACAAACAAAGCGCCTTGTCGGCAATAATAGTCAGCTCCTTTTTTGTTTTGATTGATGCTTGTAACAAAGTCCGTTTGAAGGACATCAAAAGAAGGGTTCTCTTCTGACTCACAAGCAATTACCAAGACAAAAACAAGTAGAATTAAGTAGCGTTTCATAACTATTTTGTTTTAAGTAA
>CALDEP010000281.1 GCA_937942475.1 uncultured Aureispira sp. | reverse complement strand
TAATGAAGAGGAATTATTTCTATTATTATAAACCCTGAAATAGCTGAATTAATTCACTCCAAGATTAATTTTAAAAGCCTTTTGTAAGCACTTCATTCGTTTCTAGATCAACAGCTGAATGTACCCCACTACGATTTATCTTGTCAATTAACTTTTCAGAGAAATTAACCATTTGAGTCATTTCGCCAGGTTTTGCCAATCGCCTGTGTTTGAATAGCAGAAGCGCTTCACCATTAGATTCTATGTGATAAATTTCGTGTTTTTCTAAGAATTGAATCAAATCAGGCGTAAAGAAAGCACGAATGGCTTTTTCGTCAACCCCTTCCAACAAGAATTTTTTGGAAAATTCTGGAAACAACTCAAAATCAATATCTTTATAACCTGTAAAGGCTTTAATTCTATCAAACATTTTATCCCAAAAGCCCTCTTTTTCGATCATAAATCGAGGAATTCGGAAGGGCAATTTAAGCAACTGCACCGTGGTATGATAGACCTCTGTTGCCAATAAAGCCCCTTCATCAAAGACAATATCTGCAATTTGCCACTCTACGCCCAAATCCTCGTAAGTTCCTTCTGTCACATTGTATTTGCGCTCAATAGGACGAGAATCAAAGAATTGAAACCGTCTAAAATAAGAGGTATTCCAATTGCTAGAAGGACTAAATTGCCAACCCTTTTCTGCGGCTTTGGATTGCAAGCGAATTTCTCGTTCTCCCAGTGGCTTTTCAATCGTAGCATGATTGGATTTTAAGGCGAGGATATGATCGCTAGACGTAACGTGATCCTCTAGCCCGACAACTTGCACAGAACCGCCTTTATTTTCAAAACTCAATTGAAAATCTTGGAAGGTTTCCAAAACTGTTAGATCGACCAAACGAGCCCGCGAGCCATCAATTACCAAATTACTTTCCTGAGGAACTTGGTCTAATAATTTATTGACATGGAGTAGAGATAAGAAATTAACAATGCCATTTAATTGCAGGGTATAAGATTGTTTGCCTTGAATGTCTAAGCCAGAAGGAATGAGTTTGGAATTGAACTTGAAAATCATTTTGAAAAAGTCCTGAATCGAGACTCTAGCCAGTAACAATTGAATGGTAAGTGTGACGCCAATTCCGCCAATAATTCCCCAAAGTTGATCGGTATGTAGGGTAATAATAAGCGTTGCTACTAAAAAAATAAGCTGCTCCATTCCTTGTTCATAAGCTTTTTTGAAAACTCTAGGAGAAGCTAATTTGAATCCAGTAAAGACCAAAATAGCTGCCAGTGCTGCCAAAGGAACTTGCACTAAAATAGGCGTTAATACTAAAATAAAGAAGAGTAGTAAAATACCATGATAGAGGTTAGAAAAGCGGGTTTTTGCATTGTTTTGTATGTTAACCGTACTGCGAACAATAACGGCAATAATGGGCAAACCACCCAAGGCTCCTGAAACCATAGAACTTAAACCAACAGCAATTAAATCTTTGTTTAAATCGGTTTTTCGTTGATAAGGATCTAATTTATCAACCGCTTTGGCGCAAACTAGGGTGGTAATAGAGCCAATTAGGGTAATCGAAATAACCGCCAACCAAAAAGGATAGGTGGCAATTTTCGAAAAATCGGGGTGCATGATGCAATTGGTAAAGGTTTCCCAATTACTTCGGTTCGGATCTTTGGGCATTCCATTAGAAAGGTCAATTAATAAATGTTCTCCTACTTGATAGGAATTGCCTAGAAACTCAATGCTATGTGCTTCAAAAAAATTAAACCAATACACAAAAGGAATCGCAATAAGCAAGACCCACATTGGAGCAGGCAAGAAATGGAAAAATTTATAACTTAATTTAGGATGAAAGATTAATAATAAAACGCCTGCTAAGGAGATGACCGCCACAAAGGGATTGAGGTTGGGCAATTGATAAAAAGCATCCAACAAGGTTCCTATAATATCGCTGGCATCTGACGTGGTGCCTAAGGCAGGATGAATTTGTTTGGCAAAAATAATGACTCCAATCGCTGCCAAAATCCCATGAATAACGGAAGAAGGGAAGGTTTCGGCTAGTTTGCCTAATTTAAAAAATCCCATCAGTACTTGAATCGCTCCAGCGACCATAATTGCCGCCAAGGTATAACTTACACCAGAACCAGCTATAATTTTTCCTGTCTCTGGGTCGAGGTCATTCAAGGCTCCAATGGCAACAAAAACAGCTGCAATCAAACCTGCTGCGGGACCATTAATCGTGACATGTCCTCCTCTAAAGATGGTGGCAACCAATCCTCCAATAACTGCGGTCAGAATCCCTGCCATCGGTTGCATTCCCGATGCTAAGGCAACTCCAAGGCTCAGAGGTAGAGCAACTAAAGCAACACTTAGTGCTGCAATTAAGTCATTTCTCCAGTTCTCAATAGCACCTTTGAATCCCGTTGCGGGAGCAATATGTTTCATATATTTTGGTTCTGATTTGCTAGATCGTTGGTAACTCTTCTAGAGTTGGAAAGGTATTTTTAAATGGATTATAGCTACTTGTTTTGATAGTAATGCTATCTAACATTAGTACAAAGATAACAAAAAAAAGACATCTACTGTAATCTAGTATAGATGGCATATTTTAGGGAAAAGAAGGATGGGAGGCTATAAAAAGTGATTTGGGATGAAATTAATGGATAGATTTGACTTAAAACATTTTGACAGAATGAATTGTTCAAGACTCTAAAAACCAAGGCGTGTAGGGAGGTCTGAAAATGATTTAAATACATAAATTCAAGAAACGACAATACATTATTATGAACAATAAAAAATCGGAGGTTTTAATCATAGGGGCAGGATTGACAGGACTTACTTTAGCCTATTTGTTACAAAAAAGAAACATTTCTGTAAAAATAATAGAAGCTAGGGAACGGGTTGGTGGACGTATTTATACACAGCAGGGAGCGAGTACGACCACCCAAGAAATGGGCGCAACGTGGTTGAGTAAATACCACCTAAGTTTACTAGACTTATTAAAAGAACTCCATCTAACTACGTTTGAACAAGTAATGGGGCGTACAGCTATTTATGAGCCGATTTCAACTAGTAATTATCAATTGGTTGAATTGCCGCCCAACAATGACCCTAGCTTTAGAGTTGTTGGAGGCTCTAGTCAAATAATAAAGAGCTTGAAAGAAAAGCTCGCTCCCGAAAGCTTCTGTTTGGGAGAATTTGTTGAAGGGGTAGAAGGGGTAGAAGACGGTGTTGAAGTGCGTACCAATACTCGAACATTGACAGCATCTAAAGTCGTCTCGACTTTGCCGCCTTATCTTTTTTATAAAAAAATAGCTGTAAAACCTGCATTGCCTGCTTCTTTGACAAACATCATGGAGCAGACACATACTTGGATGGGGGAGTCTATTAAGGTTTGTTTGACGTATGAAAAACCGTTTTGGAGAGCCGCTGGCAAGAGTGGGACTATTTTTAGTAATGTAGGTCCTGTACCCGAAATGTACGATCATTCTAACAAAGAAGCTACTAAGTTTGGGCTGAAAGGATTTATGGATGGGAGTTATTTTTCGGTGACTAAAGAAGAACGTCTGGAACGTGTTTTAACTCAATTGACGAAATATTTTGGTTCAGTAGTGCGTGATTTCTTGACCTATGAAGAGGTCGTTTGGCGGAACGAAACCTTTACGTTTAGCCCTTATACCAGTCCTATGATTCCACATCGAAATAATGGACATTTGGTTTATCAAGTGCCTTACCTAGATGGAAAACTATGGATTGCGGGTTCTGAAACGGCAAGAAATGCTCCTGGTTATATGGAAGGTGCGGTTAGAAGTGCTGCCTTTATTAATGCACAGTTATAATCCTTGGCTAAAAATTTTAGACTTGCCTTAAAATAAAAATTTGAAAATCTGAAGATGAAACAAATGCTCCAATCTTCAAATTTTCAAATTTATTTTAAAACTTAGTTTGGTGCATTCAATCCATAGAATACACCCAAAATAAGGAAGGTCGAAGACTTAAGAGTCTGATTCTGAAATCAGCTTAAAGTGATTTGACATTCGTATTTCTTTCTCTTTTTCTGGATCCAAAGCAATAGTCGTGACTTTAATATTTCGACTAGCAGCATTAATTTTGAAATCTTCGATTATTTCTATTACATCGTGATGAATAAAGAAGGTATTGCTTCCATCAATTTCTAAATGTGCTCCATTAGGAATTAGTGCCAAAGTACCTTGGATAGAAGCTTTGTTTAAAAAGGTAACATCTTCTGATAAAACCAAACGAATCGAATTATCTTTACCTAGTACCACGCGAGAAGCTACTTTATAATTATTACGTAGAATAATGAAGATGGCAACGACCATCCCAATTCCAATTCCTGCTAATAAATTTATAAATACAATCCCTAAAATTGTAGTTACAAAAGGAATGAATTGGCTTAAGCCTTGGCTATACATTTTCTTGAATAAAACAGGTTTTGCCAATTTGTAACCCACAACCATTAGAATCGCAGCCAAGGTTGCTAGAGGAATTAAATTCAACAAATTAGGAATAATGACAATGCTTAGTAAGATTAGGATACCGTGCATAACAGCAGATGCTTTGGTTTTTCCTCCAGATTGTTGATTGACAGAACTTCTTACAATAACTTGTGTAATTGGAAGACCACCAATTAAACCAGAGATAATATTACCAACTCCCTGTGCTTTTAATTCTCTATTCACTGGTGTGACTCGTTTTAGCGTATCTTGTTTGTCCGATGCCTCTGTACACAACAAGGTTTCTAAACTACCAACAACGGCTATAACTACTGCAATAGAATATACTTTAGGATTATTCAGTAAGGCGCTAAAATCAGGAAACGAAAAATTACTCAAAAATTCGCTTGCATTACTTGCAACAGGAATAGACACCAAGTGCTCATTGCTAATTGCCCAAGCTGGATCAGTTGCAAAGGCTACATTAAGCAATATTCCCAAAATAACGACGACCAAAGGTCCTTGTATTAATTTTGTAACTTTATTTTTCTTAAAAAAAGGCGTTTCCCAAAGAATTAGTATGGCCAAAGAGATGCCAGAAATAATCATAATACTAGGACTAAAGTCGCTGAACATCTTAAATAATTCTGAAATGGTATTTTCTCCATCTGCTTGGAAAAATCCCCAATCTCCTTCCATAACAAGATCATGTCCTACAGCATGAGGAATTTGTTTCATAAATATAAGAATACCAATACCTGCAAGCATCCCATAAATTACAGAAGAGGGAAAATAATAAGCAATAACACCTGCTTTTGCATAACCCATAATTAATTGTAAGATACCAGCTAAAACTACAGCAACTAAGAATATTTCAAAGCTCCCCAGATCATTAATCGCACTCAATACAATGACTGCCAAACCAGCAGCAGGACCACTAACTCCCAAAGGAGAACCACTCAAAGATCCAACAATAATACCTCCAACAATACCACTAATTAGACCTGCATAAAGCGGTGCGCCAGACGCTAAAGCAATTCCTAGACACAAAGGCATGGCTACCAAAAAGACGATGATACTGGCCGGAAAATCGGATTTTAAGTTTTTAAACGGACTTAAATCACCTCCTGATTGTGGAAGGTTATCATCTAATAAATTATCTGTAGATTTCATTTTATTTATACTTAAAGAAGCATTGGTAGATTGATGAAGGATAGAAATACAATTGTATTTTATCACCAAAAAGTACCGCCAATACGGTTGTTGTTAGATTGTAATGTGTAATAAATGGTAAGTGCTCTTCTCCCTAATCATTTATTAAAGTTTAATGATAAGGCTTGAAGTACTTGTATTGAAAAGGCTAGAGTTTATAATTTCTAGGCTTGTTCTGGAGGGGGGATGGGAATTTCTAAGTAAAATTCTCGAACATAGTTTACTTGGGAAGACTGAATGCTTTCTCCAATAGAATGTACAGAGATATTTGTGGAGGAAATATAGGTGGACTCTTTTAAGGTATAAAATTTAGGTTCTTTCTTTTGTTCTTCCTTTAACTCCTCTTTTTCTTCTACTTCATCATCTTCATAGCTTTCACAAAGCTCATATTCTACCAAATCAAGCATGATTTCGATGACAGGTTGTGCCGCAAAGAATAAGACAATAGCAAGTATGGTGAAATACTGGAGTAAGTCACGTAGATTAAAATTTGTACAAGTAGCCCAAAGGTTTACCATTCTAAATATCGGTATTGATTCTTCTTGTGATAGCATTGCTATTGAGTATACAAGTTCTATTTAAAATTGTTTCAAAAACAACAGACTTTTTTCAAAAAAAATCATTTTAGCTCTTTTGAGTATTATAAATAATTTCCATTACTTTCGTAAACGTAGGAAATCCTAAGCCTTTATATTAAACCTGAGAATATGAAACTTATCTTTTGGAGATTGACAAAGTATAGCCTTGTTTTTTTTGTAGTATGTCTGGTCTTTATTTTAAATTATATGTTCTTTGCTTGGTTTCTGTCTAGGTTGACGACAACACCTAAGGAATATAATTGTGACAAACCAAACACGATTTATGCAACGAGCAATGGCGTACACATGGATCTTATTTTTCATAAAAACCTATTGGACGATCATTTTTTGGCACAATTGCAAGTGGTCGAAGGAGCAGATTACATAGCGATAGGATGGGGGGACAAAGGCTTTTATCTCTATACACCAACTTGGGCAGAGTTGAAAATAAGTACCGCAATTGCTGCTGGTTTTTTACCGAGTAAAACTCTAATGCACCTGACACATTACAAACATCTAAATCCTAAATGGAAGTCGATTCCACTTTGTAATGAGCAACTGGAAGCAATGAAAACCTTTATTTATGCGTCTTTTAAAAAGGACAAAAGCGATAAGATTCAAATACTAGAAGGAACCGGTTATCGAGACAATGATTTTTTCTATAAAGCCAAAGGAAATTATAGCTGCTTGTATACTTGTAATGTGTGGGTAAATCAAGCCTTGAAAAAAGCATCTGTTAAAACTGCTATTTGGTCACCTTTTGATAAGGGTATTTTACGTCATTTGTGATAATAAGAAAAATTAAAGCAAGATGTCAAGCACTTTGAATGGTTTGACATCTTGCTCTTAGCCGTTCTTTAGGAAACAGGCTTGTCCACTTGTTCTGGACGTAAAATCCACATACCATACTTATTATAAAAACCATCTCCCTCTGGATAACGGTTATCTTCTTCTTCTAAGATTTCAAAATAAGGGCTGTTTTCAATGGCTGAAAAGGTTTCTCCTTTTTCAATGGTAGGCTGTTCTACAATCTGATAGATAGAAAACACATCCAAGGTATAAATGGCTGTATTCATATCAACAGCGCCAATAACAGCATCTTTTAAGCCTAAATTATGCATGCCACAAGTATAATAAACATCGTCTTGTGCTCTTAATTTAGTAACAAAGGCATCGTAATATTTAGCATCTTCTTTTAAGTCGCAGATGGCATTCCAAGTGTCGTTGTTGAAGGCTTTTCCCGTTGTTTCTACCTTGATTCCCAAGCCACCAATCTTCATTAATGCTTGACTAACCGTCATCATTTTTTGAGCGAGTTCGATACTGCCACCACCACCAATGACATAAATGGTAAAGGTATGTTCGTCAATCGCTTGAAGCTGTTCTTCGGTAAGTTGTCCCATGCCAGCAAATTCAAATGCTTTGCGTAGATCAGGGTCTTTTTCATAGATTTCTAGACCAAAACTTTCGTTCGTTTCAGTATGGTTTAACATCATGCCTGCAAAAATATAGCCTCCACTGTGTTGGGCAATAGCTTCTACAATGGCATCTCTATTTTTCCATTTGCCAGGAATTCCAATTACGATAGTTTGTTCGTCTTTCATCTTATTTTGTTAATTATGTATTAGGGCGCAAAAGTACAAAGAATAGTTGTTGATTTTTATTCTAAAGAAGGTTATTAAGGAAGGGATAAGAATAAAGTTGCTGCTTTTCCTTTTTTTGTTTTAAATTGAGAGGGTATCACGAAAGAAAATAGAAATTAATGAAACGAAATTTTAAGGATAAAGTATTGGTCGTAACGGGCGCCTCAGGGAACTTAGGCAGGGCTATTTGCAAACAATTTGCAGGGGTAGGCATGAAGATTGCTGCCCTTGATATTAATCAAATTAGTTTGGATAAATTGCAAGCGCAACTCCAGAAAGATGGAATCGAAGTGTTGCCAATTGTTTGTGATATTACCGATAAATCATCTTGTAAGACGGCAATGGACAAAGTGGTCGAACAGTGGGGAAGCATAGATGCTTTGGCTAATAATGCAGGTATAACGCACATAGAACGGTATACAGAGATGAATAAAGACAAAGAAATTACTCGTCGTGTGATGGAAGTTAATTTTTTTGGCGCTGTAAATTGTACCCAAGCTTGCTTGGATCAAATTCGTAAAAACAAAGGTTTTATTGTGAACATTTCTAGTGTGGCGGGTTTTGCTCCCTTGCTAGGACGTACGGCTTATGCGGCTAGCAAACATGCTTTGCACGGTTTCTTTGAATCACTGGGAAGTGAATTGAAAGCAGAGGGTGTCCATTGTTTGATGGTTTGCCCTTCCTTTATTCAAGCGCCACCAGAGGCGAAAAATGCTTCTTCCGAGAAAAATTCTATTTATCAAGATAAAAAAACGGTTGGAAAAACGGTTTCCGCAGAAGAAATTGCTAAAGACATTTATCTATACTGTCAAAAAAATAAACCCTTATTGGTTTCAGGTAAAACAGGTAAAATGTCTTATTGGCTACACCGTTTCTTGCCAAGAGCCTATGAGCGAGTGATGATTAAGAACTTAAAAGGGGAGGTTTAGAAGAGGCTTTTTTTCAAAAAGTAGTATTAATTGTCATAATATGAGTTTTTTGAAATAAAAAGAGCAAGTCCTTAATCCTTTTTTTTAGAAGGATGTTACAATACTGTACTAAATTACTTCATTAATTATGAATTGTTTAGGTCTTAATTAGCCTAGATTTATTGAAAAAAAAACATTTCACAATGAGAACAATAAAAAAAACAATCTTTTTTATGTTTCTATTATTAGGAGCATATGGAACAACACAAGCGCAACAGCTCATCCATGAATCAGAGAAAAGTTGGAAAATACACTGGGGTGTAACAGGAGGAGCAGGGCTGTCTAACTTCTTGCAAAATTCAAGACCTCAACTAGAGTCGATGCCAGAGGGAATGGATGCTTTTACAGTGAAATATGCCCCTAGACCAGAGGTTATGGTAGGTTTTTTTACAGAGACTGAAATGGGGAAGTTGTTCTCTTTTAGATCTAGTTTTAACTACATGATGCGCGCTATTCCTGAACCTACTTTTCATAGTTATTTAAGTAGTGTCGTTGAAAACCCTTATAAATCCATTTACTTGAATGGGCTTTATATAGATGGAATTGTATTCTTTAAACCTTTAGAGAAAGTGAAGTTTGGGCTAGGCTTTGACTACGCTCATTTCTTTATGACAGAGAAGATTGAAGCAGGACAAAATGCTGAATATGCTGAAAATTATGTTTCTTATCGTGGCTTAAAAACAGTAGTTGCTTATAACATTGATGCTAGAACAGATGTGAGCATGTATGTCTCTGTCGGAAATAACATGATGGATAAAATGCAGGTAGATAATATATCTGGAGGCGTAACGATTGCTTACAAAGTAATTGGAAGAGAATTCAAAATAAAGAAAGAAATTTATACGATAGACTATGTAAAATAAGGAGGGGGCTCTTAGATAGGATATAGTTTTTAGCGTGATAATGCTATTTAATGGGCTGGGAATTTAGTTCTCAGCCCATTTTTTATCATAATATAGCTTGTGCTTCTTTTTTTAGATTATCAATATAAGCAAGCGCAAAAGCTACTGAAGCGACTCCTGATAAGGCAATAGGAAGCATGAAGAACAATCGAATAGATAATATACAGGTAATCATTGCCATGAA
>CALDEP010000280.1 GCA_937942475.1 uncultured Aureispira sp. | reverse complement strand
TATACAAAGTAAAAAAGAAGATAAAAAAGACAAGCAAAAATAACTATGAAAAGAGTATTGATAACAGGAGCAGCAGGGTTTTTAGGTTCTCATTTGTGTGACCGATTTATAGCAGAAGGCTATCATGTAATTGGAATGGATAATTTGATTACTGGAAACATGGATAACATTGAGCATTTGTTTAAGCTCAAGCAATTTGAGTTTTACCACCATGATGTGAGTACTTTTGTACATGTGGCTGGAGATCTGGATTATATCCTTCACTTTGCTTCTCCTGCAAGTCCAATTGATTATTTACGTATTCCAATTCAGACCTTGAAAGTAGGTTCTTTGGGAACGCATAATTTATTGGGATTGGCAAAAGCTAAAAATGCTAGAATCTTAGTTGCTTCTACTTCTGAGGTTTATGGAGATCCATTGGTGCATCCTCAACCAGAAGAATATTGGGGAAATGTAAACCCAATTGGTCCAAGAGGGGTGTATGACGAGGCAAAGCGTTTTCAAGAAGCGATTACAATGGCTTATCATACTTATCATGGCTTGGAAACTCGTATTGTTCGTATTTTTAATACTTATGGACCTCGTATGCGTGTAGATGATGGGCGTGTTTTGCCTGCTTTTTTCTCACAAGCAATACAGGGGAAAGAGTTGACTATTTTTGGAGACGGTTCTCAAACTCGTTCGTTCTGTTATGTGGACGATTTGGTAGAAGGCATTTATCGCTTGTTATTGAGTGATTGTTCTATGCCTGTTAATGTAGGGAATCCAGATGAAATTACCATTGGAGAATTTGCAGAAGAGGTTATAAAAATGGTTGGAAATGGAACGGTATCCTATCATCCATTGCCAGAGAATGACCCTAAGCGTCGTCGTCCTGATATTACTAAAGCAAAAGAAATTTTGGACTGGGAACCTAAGATCGGACGAGAAGAAGGCGTTCGTAGAACCTATGAGTACTTCAAAACAGTCGTTCCTACGGTATAAGCAGTTATTAAACGACTAGGAAGTAGCAGCGATATTTAGATATTTCAATAATAAAAAAAGATTATAGTTATAAAAATGAAGCAAACAATATTAATTACCGGAGGCGCTGGATTTATAGGTTCTCATGTCGTGCGTTTATTTGTCGATAAATACCCTGATACACAAATTGTTAATTTAGATCTATTAACTTATGCAGGCAATTTAGAGAACCTTTCAGATGTTGACCAAAAGCCGAATTATACTTTTGTGAAAGGTGATATTGTTGACCGTCAATTTGTGCAAAATTTATTTGAGGAATACCAGTTTGATGGAGTGATTCATTTAGCAGCAGAATCTCATGTAGATCGTTCGATAACGAATCCAATTGCGTTTGTGGAAACAAATATTTTAGGAACGGTTAATTTGTTGCATGCTGCTCGTCAAACCTGGGAAGGGAAGATGGAAGGCAAGCGTTTTTACCATGTTTCAACAGATGAGGTCTATGGTACTTTGGGCGACACTGGATTGTTCACAGAAGAAACTTCTTATGATCCTCGTTCTCCTTACTCGGCTTCTAAAGCGAGTTCTGATCACTTGGTTCGTGCCTATTATCATACCTATGATTTGCCGATTGTTATTTCAAATTGTTCTAATAATTATGGCTCCCATCAGTTTCCAGAGAAGTTAATTCCTTTGTGTATTAATAATATAAAAGAAGGAAAAGCATTGCCTATTTATGGCGATGGTAAATATACTAGAGATTGGCTTTGGGTAAACGACCATGCAACGGCAATTGATAAAATTTATCAAGAGGGTGTTTTGGGCGAAACGTACAATATTGGTGGACACAACGAATGGAAAAACCTTGATTTGGTGCATTTACTTTGTGATGTAATGGATGAAGAATTGGGCAATGCTCAAGGAACGTCAAGAAAGCTCATCACTTTTGTAAAAGATCGCCAAGGGCACGACCGTCGTTATGCGATTGATGCCGCTAAAATTGCTCGTGATTTGGGCTGGGAACCTTCTGTTACGTTTCAAGAAGGCTTGCGAGCTTCTGTAAAATGGTACCTGAAAAATGGAGCATGGTTGGATAATGTTACTTCTGGCGCCTACCAAAAATATTACGAGACGCAATACGAAGATTAAGCGTTGATCTAGTCCTAAAATTCCCCAGAAAATAAAATAAAGCGCATTATGAAACTCCATCCAATCAAATTATTGGCAACACTTTTAGCCATTTTTATGGTTCAAATCTGTTTAGCACAAGACCCTCCAACTCCTGTACCTGTTGTACCTGAAGGACCAATCATAGATCCTTCTGTTCAGGCTGCTCTTGATAAAAAGAACGGAAAAAATACAACTACAAAAACGAACACAACAAAGGGCGATGGGGATACGAAAGATGGAACAAAAGAAGGTACTGGCGATACAGATACTGATGGAAAAGAGGAAGGGGGGGATGATAAGGAGGAGGATGAAGCAAAAATTAAGTTTGACTTGCGTCAAGCTGAATTGCCTGAAGCCAAAATTTGGGGACAGCAATTCTTTAGGGATCAGAGTATTACTCTATTTACCGCTTCTAGAGACATCAAAGCGATTGATAGTTATTTGTTAGGCATAGGAGATGAGTTGGCCATTACGGTTTGGGGGGCTTCTTCTTATAGTGCTAATGTAGCTTTAGATGAAGAAGGATTTATCAACTTAACGAATCCCAACCGAGGGACGGATATTCCTAGATTGTATATTAAAGAGATGCGCTTTGCAGATGCTCGAAAAGCGATTATTAATCGCTTGGAGAAGCATATGAACATAAAAAATTCTCAAATTTCTATTGAGTTGAATTATGCTAGAAGTTTGACTATTAATATTACAGGGGAAGTTTTTAATCCTGGATCTTATACCATCCCTGCCGTTAATACAGCTTTTAATGCTTTGGTAGCAGCAGGAGGTCCTTCTCAGATTGGTAGTGTTCGTATTATTAGAGTGGTGTCTTCTCGCACCGAAACACGTGTTTTGGATGTTTATGAGTTTATGAATAATCCCAATATTGCGAATGAGTTTTTCCTGCATAATAATGATTATATCCATGTGCCTTTGGCAGATCGAGTAGTAGAAATTGAAGGGGCAATCGAACGTCCTTTTTTCTACGAACTGATTGGAGGGGAAAACTTGATGGAGTTAATCCAATATGCTGGAGGTCTACGACCAGATGCTTATCGTCGAAACATACAAATTATTCGTTTTGAAAATGATGAAGAGAAACTGATAGATGTTGATTTGGGAAGTTTGATGGATACAAATGGTAATTATGAATTAAAGGATGGTGATCGCATTAACATCAATCCAATTAAGCAAGCTTATGCCAATTACATTACCGTAAAAGGTGCCGTAAAGTTACCTGGAACCTATCAATTGGAGGCGAATACAACGGTTCATGATGCTTTGATGAAGTCGGGCGTTATTCGTTCTGCTGTTATGGAACGTATTTATATCAAGCGTTTGCAAGAGGATTTGACTTTAAACTACATTCCAATTAATGTACATGAGTTGTTGGATAATCCTGAATCTCCAGAAAATAGAGTGCTGCTTCCATTTGATGAAATTGAGGTGAAGTACAAATCTGAGTTTATTGACAAATATAGTGTAAAGATATATGGAGCGGTTCGGAAAGCAGGCTCTTTTGAGTATAGTAATAATTTAGTATTGGCAGATGTCCTTTATTTAGCGAATGGAATAAAACGAGAAGCTTCAAATAGTCACATCGAAATTTCTAGGCTAACCTTAGATGATACAGGAAATAGTACTTATGTTGTGTTTAAAAGATTTGAGATTGGTAGTTTTGAAGATAGCTTGAAAGTAGAAGGGGATAGAGATTTTGTCTTAGAACCTTATGATCAAATTTTTGTGCGTACTTCCAAAGATTTTGAAGCACTCAAAAATGTAGAAATACGAGGCGAAATTAAATGGCCTGGAATTTATACCATGGAAAGTGAAAAGGAACGGGTCTGGGATTTGGTACAACGTGCAGGAAGTTGGACGGATATTGCTTTTTTGAAAGGCGCAAAATTGATGCGAAAGGAGGATGGATTGGTTTTGTTAGATTTAGATATTTTACGAAAAGAAGGAGAAAATTCTAGGTATAATTATGTGTTAAGGGCAGGCGATGTAATTATTCTACCTAAACTAAAAGACTTGGTTTCTATTGCAGGAAAAATTAATCATCCAGGAGTCAAGGAATATGCAGAAATTGCTTCTAGAGAATTAGATTTAGAATTGGAAAAAGCAGGAACGGAAATAGAGAAAAAAGAATTGTTGTTAGAAGTTTTTAAGGAAGAGAAACTTAATCCAAGAAAAATTAATATTCCATTTCATTCAGGCAAACGAGCCAATTTTTATATCAAAGAATATGGTGCTGGTGTAGACTGGAAACAGGGAGGTCGTAGACGCCTTGTGTATGTTCGCTATGCGAATGGTATGGTCAGAAAAACTAGGCATTTCTTGTTCTTTAAGGTGTATCCAAAAGTAGAAAAAGGCGCAATGGTATATGTTGGAGCCAAAGAAAAGAAAATTAAGAAAGATAGAAAACCAATTGATTGGTACAGAATTATTACAGATACTTTAGCTGTTGGTTTTTCTGCTTTATCTATTTACGCCATTATTAGAGCTTTACAATAGACAAATAATGAATAATCAAGACCCCAATCATATGGCTGTTGTCCCAGAGGAAAAGGAACAACTGAGTATGGTAGAAATATTAAAAATTGTAAAGGAATATTCGATAGAAGTATTGAAGTACTCTTGGCTGATTGCAATTTTTGCAATTTTTCTAGGGAAATATATGCGTGATAGAAAGCTGAGTGTCCCAACAACCTATTCCGCAAATATTTCTTTTACGGTAAATAAAGTTGCTACGCAGAATCAACAAAATATTGCTAGTATATTTGGAGGGGCAGGCACAGCAGAGAATAGTGTGAGTTTTAAGCGCTTGCAAGAAATTATTGTTACTCGAAAAATAATTTCAAGGGTCTTGTTTCATGAAATTGAACTTCGGAATGAAAAAAATACGAAAAGAGATTATTTAATTAATCACTATTTAAGGAAGTTCTATTATAAAAGAGGGGAAGAAGACCCTAATGCTAAGGATGATTTTTATTTTGAAGTAGATACGCTTGATCCTTATAATCGACAGGCAAACAACTTGTTGATGTATGCACACAACGTAATTGTCCGAAATCATTTGATTGTGGAGCCCTCTTCAGGAGGAATTATGTTGTTAAGAACCATTTCTACCTCCGAAGATTTTTCATACGAATTAATTATGGCTTTGTACGAAGAGTTGGATCGTTATTATAGTGAGGAAGCATTGGAAGAAAAAGAACATTTCTATGAAATGGCAGAAAAACGAACAGAGCAGTTGCGTAGCAATTTGAATCGTGCAGAAGCCGCCTACATCAACCATCAAAATAGTAATACAGCAGAAGCTAATGGTCGAAATAATACCTTGATTAAAACGCAATTCTTATCTACAGATTTAAAAAAAGCGACACAATCTTACTTCGCCGCACTTTCCAATAAAGAAGCCGCTTGGGTGTCTTACGAATCTCAAAAAGAGACGCCTTCGATGTCTATTCTTGACCAGCCACTATATCCTTTGGTTAAGGCTGTGCCTAATCCATCTTTACACATGATGCTAGGTGCTATTTTGGGAGGTGGTTTTGCGTTTTTACTAATTGTAGGACGCAAATTCCTGAAAGATTTTTTGCGACAACAAAAAGCCGCAAAAGAAATGGCAATACAAAAGGAAGAAGAAAAAGTGATGGAGTCGGTATAGCATTTTACCTATTACAAGTTTAACTTAATTATACTTAAATAAATCAGACTCTAAATTAAAACAATTATGTTTAATATTAATGCCGAAGAATTATGGAATAAATTTGGAGGAATGTTATTGGAATATGCACCCAAATTTTTACTAGGCTTGGTTGTTTTTTACTTTGGATTCAAGTTGATCAATAAATCAATGCTTTTTTTGGACAAAATAATGCGAACCAATTCCTTTGATGAAGATTTAAGACCCTTTATCATCACTTTAATGGGCTTACTACTGAAAGTAATTGTTGCGCTTAGTGCCATTGATTTACTAGGAATTAAGACGACTTCTTTTGTTGCCATGTTGGCTGCCGCAAGTTTTGCAGTTGGTTTGGCTTTACAAGGATCTCTAAGTAATTTTGCTAGTGGAATATTAATCTTATTTTTCAAGCCTTTTAGGACTGGAGATATGATTTGTATTGGTGATAACATCGGCGTTGTTCAAGAAATTCAAATTTTTAATACCATTCTAAAAACCATTCAT
>CALDEP010000279.1 GCA_937942475.1 uncultured Aureispira sp. | reverse complement strand
ATCTAGTGTTTATTCTTTAGAGAAGCTCAAAAGTTTATTTTTATGTGCTACAGATGAAAAAGAGATTCCAAAGGAGATAGAAAATTTAAAGAACCTCGAATATTTAAACATTAACATGCCCATAGAAGAACTTCCTGCCAGTATTTGTAAGCTAGAAAGTCTCAAAAATTTAAGATTATATGATGCCGAGCTAATCATGCTTCCAGAGAGTATAGGTAATTTGAGCACCTTAGAACAATTATATCTACCAAATACGATAGAGAAAATTCCTGCTAGTCTTTATAATTTGGAAAACCTCAAAGCGCTGAGTATACCAGGGGTAGCAATGACTGAACTTCCAGAAGGTATTGGTAAGTTAATAAATCTTGAACGGTTGGATTTGTCTGAGACGTGGATAAAAGTACTTCCAGATGGTTTTGATAAGCTAATAAAATTAAAAAATTTAGAATTACCTCGCTCATTAGAAAGACTTCCAGATGGTTTTGATAAGCTAGTAAACCTTGAAAATTTATATATTGAAGAGAATGCTGCTTTAAAGCATTTTCCTGATCTTAGTAATTTTACGAAGTTGACGTATTTTTCTTACACCTTGCACAAAGATGAATATTATGATGCTAATATAGAAATATGGAAAGCATTAGAAGAAAAGCTTCCTAATTGTGCTTTTCAGATTAAAGATATAGAAGGAGAGTATGTTTTTTTGCCAGGAGAGGGTGAACTTGATCTAGATGACCTAGACTTAGATGATATAGATTGGGATGACCTAGAGTTACCCTCAATGAAAGAAATAGAAAAAGAGGTAAGAGTAGAAATGAGAGAGGAAAAACGGAAGCTACGAAAAGCTAAAAGAGCGGAAAAGCGTGCCGCAAGAAAAAATAAAAAAAACTAAAAGGTGTTTTTTTGTGTAGGATTAAAAAAGAATGATGGCTTATGCAAACAACAGGCATAAGCCATCATTCTTTACAATTCCAAAGGAAGACCATCTTTCCAAACAGACAATGGCAGTGTATCTTTAGGCTGTTCTCCCATAGCGAGCACCCGTCCAGAATTTAAGGCATTTTTAAAGTCTTTGCCATCACTTAATCCCATGTAAAAGCCTTTGGCAAAGGACTGGGCAACTTTGTCTCCAACGGGCGTATTGTAACCCAAAACGTAACAGCCAATTTTAGATAAAAACTCGGCTTGAGTAGTGGAGTAACAACAATTTAAAACAATAATTTTGACAACGTCTTTTAGGTCTTTGAATAGCAAGCCTAACATTTCATTAGAGACCACTTGTGCATAAGCATTTTCATCCTCCAAGACCAAGCCTTTGTTTAGACCATGCCCAGAAAAATGAATGATATTGGGTTGTTGATTTAAGCCACGCATCATTTCTGTCAAGGTTGCCGCAAAAATAGGCGCCAACCATTCAAAGTTATCCCGTTTGCTTCCCTGACGCATTTCTTGTTGCAAGGTGCGGTACTCTGAATTTAAGTTTAAGGACTGTGTGTTTTTAGGATTGGCAGCCATGAATAGAATCTTAACCAATTTTTTCTTCTTGTCGGTCGAATTACCAATAGACAGGTCAAGGGTAGAGTCATTAACACCCTGGAATATGATGTTGTTATTCCCTTCGTTGTGGAGGGTGTTTTTAATATTTATACTTGGTTTCTCCTTTTCTTTTTCTTCTACTGCTTCTTTGTCAAGGTTGGTGACAAATTTCTTGAAACGAACAACAAAGTCCGACTTTGCACCATTGTCGTACTCTTCTTTTAATTGTTGATATTCAGGGCTATCAATGCCCAAATCATCTAGTTCATCAATCGCATCGTAAATTTGTAAATCATTGATTAAATCTATAATAGCTTGCATCTGTATGATATTTAGTGTTTGAGGATGCTTACAATTTACTAACAAAAAGATCAAAAAGTATATTTTTGTTAAAAATAGTCCATCTATGCCTTTGTTTATACATTTCTTGGAAGTGCTCAAGAGTGCTTTTAAAATTGTATTGTTTTGGTTTCTAGGCTTGTTTTTTTAATGTACCTAGTTTTAAGAGTTTGATAATCAAAATCATACAAAAGGTGATTTTGTTTGTGATAATGTTTGTTAAAATAAAATTATATAAAATATTTTCTTTTGAATAAGAATCCCTATTTTTAGTAAAACGATGCTTACCTATAAAACCTTAAAAAAAGATGGCGACTCGAAAACTATATGCATTACTTGTTGGGATTAACGAATATGAAAGACCCTTAATTCCTGATTTGAAGGGAACGGACAAAGATGTTGAGCAGGTGGAACAGTATCTCCAAGATACCTATCAGGAGACCTTTGATTTAGAAATCAAAATACTCAAAGATAAAGCTGCTACTAGGGGCAATATTATCAAAGAAATAGAACAACACTTAGGGAAAGCGGAAGCGGATGATGTTGCCTTGTTTTTCTTTGCGGGACATGGTTCTTGGCAAAGGAGGCATCAAGTTTTTGATGCATTTAATACGATTAAAACAGAAAAAACTTTAGTCTGCCACGATAGTCGAACGTCTAAAGTACACGATTTGTCAGAAATGGAATTGCTTGTTTTGTTCGATTATGTAGGGCGAAATAAGGCGGATGTAATAGTGATTATTGATGCTTGTCATGCTATGAAATTTGAATCACAAAGAGGGCAAACGATTCGTTCGTTTGAAGGACTTGATCAAGCTAGGAAAGTGGAACATTATTTATACGATACCACTGTTGCTGCTAACAAATTTCATTATTACAAACAACTGTTGAAATATAAGGGAATAAAAAATATTCCAGCACCTACTTATGTCGGTTTCTATGCTTGTGATAGAACTGAATATGCCGAAGAAAATGAACATGGAGGTTGGTTTACACAAGGATTCTTACAGGGCTTAAAAAGTAATAAAACACCTCAAACTTATTTTCAGACCTACCATGCTATTTTGAGTGAGATGTTAGACTATGAGATCGATCAAATACCTGTTTTGGAAGGGTGTAATGGATTTGATGTCAATAGAATTTTTATAACTGGTGGATCATCCAATAAAAAGATCAAACGGTTTAAAATTACTAAGGATAGAACTAAAATTGAATACAGCATCCAATTTGGGGCACAATTAGGATTTCCTTGTGATTTAGAACATAGCATTTCTTTTAATTTATTTAGCAAAAAAGACAGTACAGAAGTACTTGGGACAGGAGAGGTGCAATTTATTGGAATGAAAGACAGCCCAATTCACTTGTCCTTACCAGCTACAAAATATGCAGATACGTACTGGGCAGAATTGTTGAAATTTGACATCACAGCCATGCCTATTGGTTTTATAGGGGCACAAGAGGATTTAGATGCTTTAAATGAGGGAATTGAACATCAAGATATTCAACAGCTTATTTTTGTTGCTAATGTTGGGGACTGTCGTTTTAATTTGGAATGGGAAGAAGGGGCAGATTGTTATCGACTGTATGAAAAAGACCGCCCTGTATGTATACTTGAATTTGAAAAGAAATCAATATCCAATGCTGCTTTATTGAGTTTGTTGATCACAAACTTAGAACGGCTCAATCAATGGCGTTCCACGATCGAATTATCTAATCCTAAAGCTAGAATCACTTCTAAGGACCTCGTCTTAAAATTTAATACGCCTAAAATTGAAGATACAAAAGCCGTCCAATGTGTGTATTCAAAAGGAGGTTCTGAGATCCAAACAGATTTAAAAACGGCGAACAGCATTCCTCAAAAAGAGTACACAAAAATTTTATTAGAATGCAAAGACAACGAAGTCATTGATTATGAAGTTGGGATCACGAATAGTTCTTTTTCGGAAGCGTACTACATTGCTTGTCTGTTGATTAGTGCCGATTATGGCGTCATTCCTTTAGATTTTAACATCCCCTTACCTGTTCGTGAAACGCTTGATAATATCATTGATCCTAATTATAGTTCCCTACTGATTAGCCATGATCAAGATACCAATATTACAAATTATTTGAAAGTAATTATTACCAAAGATAAATTACCAAGTATGGAGGGCTTTATGTTAAGTGAGTTGAATTTGGAACAAAAATTAGAAGATCAACTGAAGTTAAGACTTGTAGCTCCTGAACGAATAAGAATGTTTGATTGGCAAACACTTGACTTAGCGTTTTGTTTGAAAAGGAAAGCTTAGTTTTATAATATTGAAGGTTTCTAGAAGCAAGGTTTTTAGCAAGTTAGAGTGTGTAGCTCTAGTTGGCTTTTTTTTGTTATAATTGATATTTATCCATTCAAAGCATAAGCCGTTTCAACCATGTCTTTATAATGTCCATCCTCAATTTTTAGCAACTCTTGGTGAGAACCAATTTCTTTGACTTTGCCTTTTTCTAAGACCATAATTTTGTCCGCATGTTGGATGGTAGACAGGCGATGCGCAATAATAATAGAGGTGCGTTTGGAAATTAATTTTTCAATGGCGTATTGAATAATACTTTCCGTTTCTGGATCAATAGAAGAAGTCGCCTCATCCAAAATGAGAATATCAGGATTAAAAACTAAGGCACGAACAAAGGAAATCAATTGACGTTGTCCCATAGATAGCGTTGCGCCACGTTCCATTACTTGATAATCATAACCATTAGGCAGTTTTTCAATAAAGGGATGCGCACCAATCATTTTAGCGGCTTCAATAACTTCTGCTCTAGTGATGTGTGGCGCTTTTAACGTGATGTTGTCTAAGACAGAACCAGAGAATAAAAAGACATCTTGGAGCACGACGGCAATGCGACTACGCAAGGCAAAAAGTTCATAGTCCTTGATGTTCTCCCCATCTATCGTGATGGCTCCTTTATGTGTTTCGTAGAAGCGATTTAGGATATTAATAATGGTTGATTTTCCTGCTCCAGTACTTCCTACAATAGCCATGGTTTCACCAGCTTTAATATCAAAGCTGATTCCATTCAAAATCCATTCTTTAATTTCTGCCGCAGGTTTGTCTTGTTGATAAGAAAAGTGCACCTTATCAAAATGAATATCTCCTTTTAAATGAGTAGGGGCTAGACTCCCCGAATTTTCAATCACATTGGTATTGTCCAAAACCGCAAAAATACGTTTGGCAACAATAAGTCCCATTTGAAGGGTATTAAATTTATCTGCAAGAATTCGAATCGGACGAAACAACATACCAATATACAAAGGAAAGGCAACCAAAACCCCAAGCGTAACTTCGCCAGAAATAACCCCTTTTGCCCCATACCAAACCATCAAACCCAAGGAAGTAGCAGATAAAATCTCTACTGTTGGAAAGAAAATAGCATAGTAAAAAATAGAGTTAATATTTGCTTTTGCGTATTTATCATTGATTGCTTTGAAGTTGTCCAACTCCTTTTCTTCTGCATTAAAAATCTGAACAATACGCATTCCTGTGATGCGCTCTTGCAAAAAAGCATTCATCATAGACACCTGTGTCCGAACGATTTCATAGGCTTTTTTTACAGCTTCTTTGAACCAATAAGTTGCCAAAATAAGCAAGGGAATGGTAATCAAACAAACCAAGGTGACTTTCCAACTCGTCCAAAGCATGATTCCTAAAACAAAAAGCAGGGTCAAAATATCCGCAATAATGGTAATAAAGCCTTGAGAAAAAACCGTGTTAATGGTCTCTATATCATTAATGGTTCGAGTGGTGGAGGTCCCAATAGGTGTTTTATCAAAATAAGAAAGTCGTAGACTATTGATGTGATCAAAAACACGGGTTCTTAAATCTCGAATGACCGATTGTCCAAGCCAACTGGTAGAGTAGGCAAAAACATAGTGCAAAATGCCTTGAAGCACCAAAACGCAAAAAAGCAAACTAATCATAAACAATAAGCCTTCGCCATTACCATTAATAATACAATCATCTACCGTACGTTGCACCAAATAAGGACGCAAAATAGAGATAGGAGCCAATATAATAGACAAGGTTGCCGCCATGAAAAATATCCCACGATAAGGCATTGCTAGGCGAATGATGCGTTTAGCAAGTGGCCAGTCAGCGTATTTTTTGTTTGCTTCGCTCAATGATTGGTTGTTTTTTAATTATAAAAACTTAAGACAGGGGAGATCTACTCAACAATTTCGATAACTTCATCGTAAACACGTAAAGTCTTTAGAAGTTCAAAATCGGATAAGTTTTTACACTTTACAATCAAGCCTTTGAAGTTAGGATTTTCATGTTGGTTGATAAAACTAGTATGTAAAACTTCAAGAATTTCCCACTTGCCAATCTCTAAACCACTATCCAAGGCTATTTTGATCGACATGCCATCCTCTACCTTACCTGATTCTAACTCTCCTAAAAGAACAATTTTTAATTTTTCTTTAAAACCATATACTACCCGAATTTTGTATGTATTCAGTATTTTTTTATTCTTCTTTGCCATTTTAGGTTGTTTTA
>CALDEP010000278.1 GCA_937942475.1 uncultured Aureispira sp. | reverse complement strand
ACGCAAAAATAGCCTAAGCGCATAAACTGAAAGGCAGTACCCGATTCAGCAGTTGCCAAACTAGGTTCCAAATAAGCATCAACGGTTGTCAAAGAATCTGGATTCAAAAAGTCCTTAAAGTCCGCCTCATGTCCTGTTGGGTTGATGTCGCTAAACAAGCGATCGTACAAATGCACTTTAGCAGGAACCGCTTGTTCTATAGAAACCCAGTGAATCACACCAGCTTTAATACCACTAGTATCTTGCCCTGAACGACTGTTGTCATAATAAGTACAATGAACTTCAGTTACTTCACCATGCTCATCCACTTTGTGATCGGTACAATGAATGATATACGCCCCTTTTAGACGAACATCTTTCCCTGGAGCCAAACGACGCCATTTGCGATTCACTTCAATTGCAAAATCTTCTTTTTCAATATAGACTTCACGAGAAAAAGGCAGCACACGACTGCCCATGCTTTCGTCTTTTTGGTGATAATCTACCGTCATATCTTCCACTTGTCCTTCTGGATAGTTGGTAATAATGACCTTCAATGGATTCAATACCCCCATAACACGTGGGGCACTTGTATTTAAATCGTCTCGAACACTTCCTTCCAAAGAAGACAAGGCGATATATTGATCTCTTTTGGAAACACCCGCACGCTCAATAAAGTCACGAATAGAAGCAGGCGTATATCCTCTACGACGCATTCCCGAAAGGGTAGGCATACGAGGATCGTCCCAATCGTTGACCAAGCCCAACTCAATCAACTCTTTCAATTTACGCTTACTAGTAACCGTATAATCTAAGTTTAGACGAGAAAATTCAATTTGTTGAGAGCGATAAATGTCTAATTTTTCTTGACACCAATCATATAATGGACGATGATTCTCAAACTCCAAAGAACACAAAGAATGTGTAATGCCTTCGATAGAATCAGATTGACCATGTGCCCAATCATACATTGGGTAAATACACCATTTGTCTCCAGTGCGGTGATGTGGTGCTTTTAGAATCCGATAAATAACAGGGTCACGCATGTTGCGGTTGTCTGCTTCCATATCAATTTTTAGGCGAAGAATACAGGTTCCTACTTCATAATCGCCATTTTTCATCTTCTCAAACTCTGCCAAATTAGTCTCTACAGAAGTTGTTCTATATTGACTAGCTTTTCCTTGTTTTTTCTCTTCATCCATTACCTCTGGACTTGAAAAATCTACATAAGCCAAACCATCTTGGATCAGCTTGATTGCATATTCATATAAGGTATCAAAGTAGTCAGAAGTAAAGAGTAAGTTTTCCCACTCAAAGCCCAACCATTGAATGTCTTTTTTAATGGCATTGACAAAGCGCGTTTCTTCTGTCATTGGGTTGGTATCGTCAAAACGCAAATTGGTTTTTCCACCATATTTTTGAGCAATTCCAAAATTGATGCAAATCGCTTTTGCATGTCCAATGTGTAAATAACCATTGGGTTCAGGAGGAAAACGGGTCAACACTTTGTTGTCAAATTTTCCAGTTTCGTTGTGTTCTTCGATGATTCGCTCAATAAAATTCAGAGATTCTGTTTTTGGCGCATCGTTATTTTCGTGACTCATTTTTACGCAGTCTATTTTTTTATTACTAATAACTCAAAGTTATGTACAGGATAAAATTTTTGTTTAATAATTTTAGAACATCAATCTAGTGAATACATTAGTGTTTAGATCGCTTCGCTTTTAGACTTTAGATCGCTTTGCTCTTAGATTTTAGACCCTATTACAGCTTAATAGGGTCTAAAATCTAATATCTAAAAGCGGAGCGATCTAAAATCTAACAAAATGTTAGGTAGATGCTTTATTTTATTTGACAATTTATTGTCTTGTACCAACAACCCAAAGTTAGAATTTTTTTGTCAGAGTTGTGCATTAAAACTCCAATTCTTAAATAGGGAAATTATCCTCGATATAATGTTTGACCAAGAAGGCATGAGAGAGGGGTTTGCTTGGGTCGTTAATATCCCCATTTGTCTCATAATCCAACAAGACAATTGTGTCGTACTCTTGGGCTAATTTTTTGATTTGCTGGACCTCCTGCTGAAGTTTGTTTTCTAAAGCCCATAGATACATTGGGGCATAAATCTGTTTTCGAGCGTCGATGTAGGGCAATAACTCTGTTGTTTCCATCCCTTTTTGATGCCCTAGTACCGTTCCAAATTTTCGTACCGTACGTTTTAAACCTTTCATGGTGCTAACTTCAAATTTTTTAGCGTCGATTCCTTCTGTTTCAAAAACTTTTAAGCCTTGCCATATTCCTTCTACAGAAGCGCCTACTTGTCCTTCAGAAAAGGGAATAGGAACGTCTTCGATTGGATAAAATGGACTGAATTTAACCCAAGGTTCCTTGCCTTTGGACGTTAGATCAAGAATAAGTGCCTTTGGGTAGTTCCTTTCCAATGTTCTAGGTAAGTTTCTACGGCTTTTGACGACAATATGCATGTTTCTTAGGTTTTATCTAGTTATAAACGTAAACCTATGAAATGTAAATAGAAGGTATAAGGTTCCATTCCTTTTTATTTTTTTGGGAATAAGATTTATACTATAGTAATTTTATACTTTGAATTGCTTACTTTTTAGCAAGTTTAATTGATTGACTTGCATTTAGTTAGGATGGTTGTTCTTGCTCTGGAATTATGAATATTAGATAATAATTGTTTTTCTGAAACCAATAAATTGAACTAGTTTTAATGCTGCACTTCTTTGAATGGTAGCAATTCAACAATTTTCATAAAAATTTTAAAAAAAACATAAATGAGTTTCTTTGATAAAATGAAAGAAAAAGCGAAGGCAATGATTGAAGCTAAGCTAAAAAGTATGGTTCCAGGTGCTACGCTAGAAGACGTTGGAAGTAGTGGTCAAGAAGTAGCAGCAGAAAAATATCCTAACGATTATGTAGATGATGGGGAAGCTTACCATGTTATTCCTGAGGAGTATAAATTCACTTATTCTTCCGTTAAAGGTGATTTTCGCTTGCATAGATTGAATAATGGATTTTGTGCTTCTTGGAAAACCTTTATTGTGGCTAGAGATTGGGATGGAAATGAAATGTACCGAATCAATGGATATGGACGATCTGTCGTTTTAAGTCCTGACAAAACTAAATTAGCTGCTAGTTCTAAGAACAAGTCGATTGCTATTTTTGATGCTGCAACTGGCGAGATGATTGGGGAGCCTGTTTATGGAGATGCTTATTTATCGGATTTAGTTTGGACAAAAAATGGACATATTGTAGCCAATAATTCAAGTGAAATATTTGTGATGGATGAATCAGGAGCATTGCAACATTCATTTGGAAAACCTGAAGGAGGAGATTTTGACTTTATAGATGGTTTGTGTTTATCTCGTTATGACAGTGACCATGTTATCATCGCAGAAAGTAACAGCAAACGATTGAGTAAAGTTAATTATAAGACAAAGGAAATCATACATGAAGTAGAGCATAGTTTTCAAATGTCAGAAGTGTTTTCAAATGCCAAAAACAATGAATATTGGATCGTAACAGATAGGAATGGCGTGATTAAAATTCATTGGTTTGATGCAGCGTTAGAACATCGTACAACAATAGACCACAAAGGAAAACAAGGGGTGCGTTTTGTGGGGCAAGCAGAATATTCTTGTACAGCGTGGACTTGTTTGCCTGCCCTAAGTCCTGATGAATCTAAATTTTTGATGAACGACCAATCTGGTTTGTTGTATTTAATTAGTGCAGGGCGTGACAATGCTTGTCATAGAATTTTCAATAGAGATCTAGTGGATTATGCTTATGCTATGATTTGGGAAGATGACCATAATTTTGTGGTTATATTAGACAATTACAAGGTAATAAAATTGAATACACGTGGGATGGAACCGATCTTTACCCAATCAGATCAATAAGTCAGCGCAAGTACAATTTTTATGAATAGAGATACGATCATTTCCCCAAAACGATTTAGGCACATTTTATTTGTGCCTATTTTTTTGTACCTTTGCAGCGTTTTGAGGAATTATTTTAGTGAAAATAGAGTTTCAAATCCTTTAAGACAAAAGATAACTTATTTAAGAAGCATGCAATTTAGTTTTTTTCTTAAATAGAGAAATATCAATTTATAACCCACAAAATAGATTTAACATGCGTGTTCGTTTTGCGCCCAGTCCAACAGGTGCCTTGCATATAGGAGGTGTCCGTACAGCTTTGTATAATTACTTATTAGCTAAAAAACATGGCGGAACTTTTATTTTAAGAATAGAAGATACCGATCAAACTCGTTATGTAGAAGGAGCAGAACAATATATCATAGATGCTTTGGAATGGTTGGGGCTGGAATTTGACGAAAGCCCTGCAAAAGGTGGTCCTCATGGTCCTTACCGTCAGTCAGAGCGTAAAGCAACGGGAATTTATAAGAAATTCGCAGAGCAATTAATTGCCAACGGACATGGGTATTATGCTTATGATACCGAGGATGAATTGAAAGCCGTTAGAGCAACCGCAGAAGCGCAAGGAACAAAATTCAAATACGATGCGGTAACTCGTATGCAAATGAAGAACTCTTTGACTTTATCGAAACAAGAATGTGCTGATTTGGTCTCCAAAGGCGCTCCTGAGATTGTCCGTGTGATGATTCCTGGAGAAGGAAATGTCACCTTTAATGACATGGTTCGAGATGCAGTGACCTTTGATTGTTCAGAAATGGACGATAAGGTGATGTTGAAGAACGATGGAATGCCGACCTATCATTTAGCAAATATTGTGGACGATTATCACATGAAAATTACACATGTGATAAGAGGAGAAGAGTGGTTGCCATCTACTCCATTGCATGTTTTGTTGTATCAATTCTTGGGTTGGGCTGATGCCATGCCTATTTTTGCGCATTTGCCTTTGATTTTGAAACCAGAGCCAACGGCTTATTTGAATAAAAGAACGGTTCAGCCGTTTACAGAGCGTTTTACAGAAGACTTTATTAGTAAGAACGATATTTATGCGCCTAAGAAAGATCAGGTAACAAAGACGATTCAACCTTTGTTGCAAGATTTTAAAAATGTAACAGAGCGCATTCGAATTAATGAAAAGAAAGATTCAAACCTACAAAAAGACGTTAAAAACTTTTTGCGTAGTGCCATGTATGGCAAATTAAGTAAGCGTGATGGCGATCGTTTGGGAATGCCTGTTTTTCCCTTAGATTGGACGGGCAAGACACCAGCAGATAGCTTTAGAGGATTCAAAGAATGGGGCTTTTTGCCAGAAGCTGTGCTGAATATTTTGGCTTTATTGGGGTGGAATGATGGTACAGAGCAAGAGATCTATTCTATGCAAGAAATGAAGGATGGATTTAGCATGGATCGTGTTTCTTCTTCGGGGGCTCGATTTAACTTTGAAAAAGCAAATTGGTTCAACAAGCAGTATTTAGCTCAGATGGAGAATGCTGACTTGGGGAATTTGGTTCGTGCTAGTTTGGACGCAAAAGGCGTTGAGCTAACAGCTGATAAATTGAATGATATTGCGGGTTTGTTAAAAATGCGTATCAATTATGTAACGGATTTTTATGCCCAAGGGCATTATTTCTTTCACGATTTAGATTTGGAAGCGATTGCTGAAAAGCATCAAAAGAATTTCCAGAAAAAAGTCTTGGATAAGTGGAGCGACTCTTTAAATGAATTATTAGAAGAATTATTAAGCGTTTTGGGAACCGTAAACCCATTTGATGCCGCTCATCTAGAAAGCATTATTGAGCCTTTGATTGAAGAACGTAAAGGTGAGGTATTGCCTATCTTTCGATTGGGATTATCTGGTGAAATGGGAGGACCTAGTGTCTACGAAATAATGGCTGTACTAGGGCAAGAGGAAACCTTGAGTCGTTTGTCTACTTTTGTAGCATTTTGTAAGCGTAAACTCTAAGAATTTAATCGAAAAAAATGTAACGTTAGAGATAGGAAGCTTTGAAAATGGATGAATTAAACTAATTTTCAAAGCTTCTATTTTTTTTATTTCTGGTAAATATTGTACCAATAATTCCTTGATTTACTTTTTTTGTAAGTAAGACGATTTTTATTCAGAAGGATAATTGGTAGGAATATTGTATACATAATAAGCAGTTAACGACTGAATAAGGAAACTTTTTGCGCTGCTAACTATTTGACAGAGAATGATTTTACTCCTTTTTGTTTTCCTTGCAATAAAATGTTGTAAAGTTAATGTAACTACAAATGTACTGTTGGGTAACGAAAAAATAATAAAATTATTTTCTTTTTTTTGAAACTTTGCGGTATGATTGTTCGTTTCTTGTGCATTACTATAGTAGAACTAGTGAAACGTTTTGTGTTATGGTATAAATGCAGTAAAAAGAGTCATAATATATATTATATATGTTATAGTAGTAAAATGGCAGTCTACTTTTGAAGTTTGCTTTTTTTGGAAAAAATACCCAAAATGCTAAATGTGATTTTTTTATATTTATAAATTGATTATCAGTTTAGTAGCGTTTTGAAATGTGAGCACGTGCTACTAATAATCAATTTAATATTATTTACTGTTTGAAAAAGTTTTCAACAGGAGATTCCCCCAAATTTTTTAACAAAAAAGTATAAAGTTTATTTGCCCAAATAAATTATTTATAGAACTTAAATTATAGAAATCTATGAGTGAAGAAAATAAAAGGAGAAGTAGATATAGCGATGAGGATTTAGCGGAGTTTGAAGTTATGATTAACGAAAAACTAGTGGATGCTAAACAACAATTGGAAGATTTGAAAGAACAGCTGACAGAGTTGAATAATAGTGGAGATGAAAATCGTGCAGGAACATTTGACGATGGCGCTTCTAACTGGCAAAGAGAACATCTGAGTAAATTGGCTGCTCGTCAGCAAAAGTTTATTCGCAATTTAGAATATGCTGTCGTTCGTATCAAGAATAAAACCTATGGTATTTGTTCTGCAACAAAAGTATTAATTAGCAAAGAACGTTTGATGTTGGTTCCTCACGCCACAAAAACAGTTGAAGGAAAGCATTCCACTCAAGGGAAAGCAAAACATCAAGAGACCCCTAAATTCTTTAAAGAGTAATTTTTTAAAATTATTTCTTTAGAAGAAAAAAACATAAAAACAAAGAGGTTGTTTCGAACTAAACGAAACAGCCTCTTGTGGTTATGCAAGAATAGGAGACTTGCTTTGAGTACCCTTTATATTGGGGTTTGAAAAAAAAACTAAAAAAAAATGATTTTTTTTCTCCAAAAGTTTGCAGATTTAAAATCTGTGCGTATATTTGCAACCGCTTAGCGAGATAAGTTATACGGAATAAAGTTAATTTTTTTGCTAGGAATACTGGCTTCATAGCTCAATTGGATAGAGCACCTGACTACGGATCAGGAGGTTGGGGGTTCGACTCCCTCTGAAGTCACTAAATAGGAGATAATAATAAAACAATCAGTCCCGCCCATTCATTTAGTGTCGGGACGTTTTAAATTAGAAGAAAGTCATGTCTAAAATATGCCAATTAACTGGAACGAAGCCTTTAGTAGGTAATAATGTTTCTCACTCAAAGCGTAGAACAAAAAGACGCTTTAATCCGAATTTGCAAACGAAACGTATTTACGTTAGAGAAATTGACACTTGGGTTAAAGTGAAATTGACTACTAGAGCGTTGCGTAATATGGAGAAAATTGGTACGTATAAGTATCTAAAGCAACAAATAGCTGCTGGTTTTGATCCTAAAGTATGGGTAGAAGATGCTAAAAGCGTAGAAGCTGCTAAAACTGCAAAGCGTGGTTACAGAAGAGTAGAGCATGTAGATGCTAACGGACACAAGTCTTACTCTATCACTTTTGAACCAGAAGGTGTGAGTAACAAAAAAGTGAAACTTTCTTCTGTTATTAAATAAGGAAAGTTCACTCAATTTTATCAGCAATTGTTAAGATTAGCAATTCTCGAAAAAAGATTAAAATCATTATAAGCTATGGCTAAGAAGAGCAAAGGTAATCGTGTTCAGGTTATTTTAGAATGTACAGAGCATAAAGCAACTGGTATGCCAGGTACTTCTCGCTACATTACGATGAAAAATCGTAAAAATACACCTGATCGTATGGAGTTGAAAAAATTCAACCCTATCATGAAAAAATATACTATACATAAAGAAATCAAATAATTATGGCTAAGAAAGTATCGAAAAACCAGAGAGCAGGGCAACGTGCACAAAATGGTTCAGGTAAAGATCACGTTAAGTGCGTGAAATCTGTGAAAGATCCAATTACTGGGAAAATTTCTTATAAAGAAGTGATCATTCACAAAGATGAAGTAACAGAATTTTTTAAAGCTAAATAATTTAGCTTCTGAAAATCTACAATAATATGCAACAGGCTTCTCCTTATTTTGGAGGAGCTTTTTGTGCTTACACCCACTTATACTAATTCAACACACTATGGGATTTTTCAACAAACTTTTTGGCAAGAAAGAGGAAGAAAAGGAACAACTCAAGGAAGACCTTAATCAAGGATTAGAAAAATCAAGAAAAGGCTTTTTCTCAAAAGTAGCAACTACATTTGCTGGTCGAACAACAATTGATGAGGATGTTTTAGATGACTTGGAAGATATTTTAATTGCTTCAGATGTGGGCGTGGAAACGACCATTAAGATCATTAAACGTATTGAGGACCGTGTAGCAAAGGATAAATATGTGACGACGAAGGAGTTGAATGAAATCTTACGAGATGAAATCGTTCAATTATTAGCCTTAAACAATTCTTCTGATGCAGTCACTTATGAGGCACCTGAGGGCATAAAGCCTTATGTGATTATGGTGATTGGAGTGAATGGTGTTGGTAAAACAACTACGATTGGTAAATTAGCGAATAAATATAAAGAGGCTGGTAAAAAGGTTTTGTTAGGGGCTGGTGATACCTTCCGTGCAGCAGCAGTTGACCAATTGGAGATATGGGCAGATCGTGTAGGTTGTGATTTTTATAGCAAGGGAATGAATGTTGATCCTGCGGCAGTAGCTTATGAAACGGTTCGCCATGCAAAAGAAAATGGACATGATGTTGTTTTTATTGATACTGCTGGTCGTTTGCACAACAAGGTAGGTTTGATGCGTGAGCTTGAAAAGATTAATAAATCTATTGGCAAACAAATTCCAGGCGCGCCACATGAAGTTATGTTGGTTTTGGATGGTTCTACAGGGCAAAATGCCTACGAACAAGCCAAGCATTTTGCATCTGTTACCAATGATGGTATTACTGCTTTGACAGTAACTAAATTGGATGGAACGGCTAAAGGTGGGGTTGTGATTGGTATTAGTGATCAGTTTAATATTCCAATTAAGTACATTGGGGTAGGAGAGGGCATTCAACACTTGCAGGAATTTGATAAACGAGAGTTTGTAAATTCTTTCTTTAAGACCAACTAGGTAGTTTCGAATAGCTTACTAAAATAAGGAAAAGGTCGTTTTCAACTGAAAACGACCTTTTCTTTGGCTCAATTAGAAGTTTTGTGAGCGTTTAAGATTTAGAATCCTTTTTAAGGCTATGAATTGGGATATAAGTTTTAAGTAGAAAGTCGTAAGTCGTTTATTATCAAAATAAAACATACGACTTTCTACTTAAAAC
>CALDEP010000277.1 GCA_937942475.1 uncultured Aureispira sp. | reverse complement strand
GACTTTTATTACAGAGAATTTTTGATAAAATTCGAGGACTCCCACAGTTTGATAGCCTTAGCTATCAGAACGAGGACAAGACGAAGAAGTTTGCAAAAAGGCTCGCTTAATAAGTGTTGAAAATTTATGTTACACTGTATTTAACCTAGCCCCTCAAAATAATCAATCAATTTAGATTTTAGACGATGTGAAACTGGTATTTCGTGATTATTAGTAGTAATCACACAGTTTTTATCTTTCTTTTCATAACACAAAATGTGTTCTAAATTCACTAAAAAAGATTGGTGAATACGCATAAATTGAGTGCTAGGCAATACCGCTTCATATTTGCTTAAAATTTTAGAAGCAATGACTTTTTCTTTATTGGTCAAATAAAAAGTCGTGTATCCTTTATCGGACTCACAGTAGATGATGTCGGCAATATTAATCACGTGAACTCGATCTAGTGTATTGATAACGATTTTTGAAGCCGTTTTTGCCCTTACAGCTGCACGACTCCCCGTTTCATTGTTTTCGAGGGCATCCTGAACCAAACCTGATAGAATATTAGGGTCAACAGGAGGCAACATTTTAATAATTTTGTCATTATATTTTAAGGTAATCACAATCTCCTCTGGTACATTTGCCTTTCGAATGACGCTTGTCGTATTTTTATTTTCTAATCTGCTTGGCAAAAATTCGTTTTGGGAATATAAATTAGCCCAATGAGCCAATGCAATTTGAGTTGTTCTGTTCATAAATGAGACGATTATTTTGATGAATACTTAGCTGCGCAACTACTTTTTATGCCGTTTTATGCTTTATTGGATGATTAATTTACCAGAATTCAACCATTCTCCTTCGCTTTGAAGTCGATAAAAATAAACGCCTGCTGGTAAATCTTGTCGATAGAATTGTACTTCATTATCTGTAGAACTACTTTTTTGTCGCATCAACCTACCCGATACATCAAAGATTAATAAATCCAACTGAGGATAATCTTTCCCTAGTACTCTTATCGTTGTTTGATCTCTAAATGGATTGGGGAACACCTGTACTTCAATATTTTTTTCATAAGTTATTTGGTCAGAAAAGGCAAGAAAGTAATCAGGGATTCCTATCGTATGGAAAGTAGTATTTGTAAATATCGGAGGATTATAATCAAAATAAATAGCCGCCTGGTTGTATATGATTGAATCAATAGGGTTGTTTGAAAATTGATCTATTCGATATCTAAAAAACCCATGTGACAGCGGTTCGTTTGCATTACTATCCACCAACATGATATCGGGAAACCTTACTTCTAAAACATTTCCGTCTATGATAGACCAGTTATAAGGAAAACTACTTGCGCCCATTTGCAAACTAGTAATATCTAAATAAGGGGATAGCGTATCTAAAATAACAACATTAAAAGCCGTGTCTGTTCCTGTGTTTTGGAATCGAATTTTATAATCAATTGGAATATCTAAATCAATATAATGCGCTGCATCATAGCCCTCAGGCTGCGCTGATTTATCATTAGGATCATAAGCCGCTACATTGGGTTGGCAATCTATTGCTTTAAAAGGGCTGCTGTATCCATTTGAAAATTGATTGATAAATCCTGTATTAAAACCGCCACTAGCCAAAGGCGTACATCCTTCTATTGCTTTTGAGAACACTTTATTTCCTAAAAACCGTGGATATCCTATTGCTTGTGGAACATTAATTCGATAGGTTTTTCCAGGCAAAGCATCTTCAGCAATTACAACAGTTTGTCCTGCTGTCAAAGTAATTGGCGCTGTGCGCATAACAATATTATCTTCAATAATCGTGTAACTTACAGGAAGTGACATGGCAGCACCTATATTCCTTAGAGTAAAAAACACGCTATCATTTTGACAGTCTACTTCCCCATCTATAATAGGACCAGCCCACAAGGGAACACAAATAGTATCTGGATAAATATGTGCTTCTGTACAATGTGCTTGCCCCATTCTTGCGGTTGAATCAACGATTACATTGATTTCAAAACTCCCACAAGTGGCAACAGCCACCAGCCCCAGGTTAAAGGTATAAATCGTTCCAACTTGACTAACAATTGGGATACTTGTACTAACAACCCTTAGGTCAGGATCAATATCAATATCTACCGTAGCATTCGTTGCATTTACCGTTCCTTGGTTGCAATAATTAACGGTATAATTACTGCCTCCACCTGTCCTTCTTAAAAATGGAGCAGAAAGATCCACTTCTAAAATTGGACAGAAAACCAAGGGTTGTAATAACCAATCGACCCTTTGAATCGCTCCACCTGTTGTAATCGTTATCAATTGACTACTAGGACATCCATCCCAATAGACACTATTGGGAACAACCTCAACTCGATAGGTTCCTGTATCTAAATAAGCCGTATAATTGCCAAAGGTATCTGCTGTCGTAAAATAGCTTATTATTCCATCTGACAAACGCTCAAATTTCACAAACTGCCCTGATAAGCCTTTTTCTGTTGCATCTATGAGACAATTTAGATTATCGTCTACAAACACGTTTCCAAGCACCACTCTAGGAAAACAATTCTGGGTATACCTGGCTGTTGGATCTGTATTCCAACTTCCATTTGCATTCGCTGCCACTGTGTCTAAAACACAGATATTAAGGTAACTTAAATTATTCTCTGCCTCTAAACTACCTAGTATTAAATTGCTTGTTAAGTCCAAATAACCTAAGCTATTGTTACTACAATCAAGCCCTTGCAGATTAGTACAGCCTGAAACATTTACACTTGTTAAGTTATTACCAAAACAGCTTAGACCCATAATATTGGGTGAGTTAGAAATATCTATTGTTGTCAACAGATTGTTCTGACAAACCAGTACGGTTAACAAAACGCAATTAGAAACATCCAATTGACTTAAAGAATTATCATAACACTCAAGCTCTTTTAAGTTTGTACAAGTACTAATATTAATACTTGTTAAGTTATTTTGGCTGCAATAAATAGTATCTAACAAGGTATTTGCCGAAAGATTTAAGGTATCCTCCAGATTATGATTAATACAATTAATGCTTATTAAATCCACAAAGGCCTCAACTCCTTTTAGACTCTGCAATGTTCCAGTAACACTGTTAGCATTCAAATCTAAACGTGTCACTCCAATCGCATCGGAAGTCAACATTTGCCCATTTACAAGACCATCTGAATCAATTCCCAATTGAATTAGCTTGTTTTCAAAAACAGGATCGGGAATAGCCGTAGATTGCGCAGCAGTATTATGAGCAAAAAATAGCGTATATAAGATAATTATGATTATCTTTTTCATAAAAGGGAATATTAAGCCTTGAGTTAAATAATTTTTATTCCAAAGTGCTTTATTAGTTAATAATACAAACATATAATAAAAGCTTTGATACCCCAACGACAAAAAACTATACTTATCGACAAATTATGTCAATTAATAGCTACTTAATCTATGCATAAAAGTAAATTAATAGAACTTTTAAAGGCATTCAATCGACAAGAAAAAGAGGCCTTAAAAAAATGGATTCATTCGCCTTTACACCTTCAACATGACAAAAGTATAGAATTACTTAATATCTTACTATCCAAAAGATTACTAACAAAAAGAACCACTGATCGACAACACTTATATCAATTACTTTTCCCTAAAGAAACTTATCAAGATGCTAGGTTAAAACATTTGATGAATTATTGCGTACAAAGTGTAGAAAATTTTATCGAGTTTTCAATGCAAAATGAAATTAACTTTTTTAGAAAAAAAATGCTATTAAAGTTCTATAGTACAAGAAAACTAGACAAATACACGCAACAAACCATTCAAAAAACACAAAAGGTACAAGACTCCCAATCAATTTTAGATAGCAACTATTTTTACAATCAATTTGAGTTAGAAAAGATCATTTTTGAGCAACAAAATATTGCCAATAGAATTGAAAAGACCAATTTACAGCCTCTACTAAACAACCACTACATTGCCTTTATTCTAGAAACCCTCAATTATGCCTGTGAAGTCTTAATGCATCAACGTTTGTACGATTCTTCTTATAACATTCCTTTATTGAATGAAATTATTGAGCACATAAAAAGTGGTCAATTTAAAGACATTCCTGCCGTCCAGTTTTATTTTAATAGCTATATGTGCTTGAAATACCCTGAGGAAGAATATCACTTTAAAACACTTCAAGAGTTATTGACTCAGTATCCTGACATCTTGTCTCCTAAAGAAATAAAAAGTATTTATTTGATGGCGATTAACTATTGTGTTCGACAACTCAATAGTGGGGCAGAAAAATATGTTCGTTCTGTTTTTGAATTGTATCAATATGGTTTAGAACATGCTATTTTGATTGAAAATAAGCTACTCAGTCGTTTTACGTATAAGAATATAATTACTGCCGCTATCCGACTGCAAGAATACAAGTGGGCGGTACAATTTATTGAGGAATACACGCCATTTTTAGAGCAAACCTATCAGAAACCTTATGCAATGTATGCCAAGGCAAAGCTTCATTTTTCTTTGGGAGATTTTGATACCACACTTGAATTGTTAGTACAGGTAGAATTTGATCATTTATTTTTAAGTATGGATACTAAAACAATGCTCTTAAAAATATATTATGAACGAAATGACATTGATGCCTTGATGGCTTTACTGGCTAGTTTTAGGCGACTGTTGCAGCGAAAAACTGTTTTTGCCTATCATAGAGAGATTTATAAAAATATTATTGTCTTAACGGAAAAACTATTGGCAGTTCCATTAAACGATACCACCAAAATAGCGGAACTTCGAGCAGAGATTCAGCAGACCAATCCATTGACTGAAAAACCTTGGTTGTTGAAACAATTGGAGCAGCTAAATAGCTAAGGCAAGATGCCATCCACTTCGAGTGAGCAAGATGTCAGCCACTTTCGAAGTCAGCAAGATGCCAGCCACTTTCGAAGTGGCTGACATCTTGCTGCTTATTTTCCTAAAAAATCTTGAAACCAAAGCCCAGAATCTTTAATCGTCCGTTTCTGAGTTTCAAAATCAACATGCACCAAGCCAAATCTAGGGTCAAAGCCTTCTGCCCATTCAAAATTATCCATAATCGTCCAAGCAAAATAGCCTCTAATATCAATGCCTTCCTTTTTAGCTTTCAAAACCTGTTCAAGGTAGCTTTTGTAGAACTCAACTCGTCGAGTATCGTGTACTTTTCCATCCTCTACTTTATCGGGCATGGCACAGCCATTTTCGGTAATCATAATGGGAGGCAAGTTTTCGTAAGCTGCATATTGTTTGATAATTTTATACAAACCCTCTGGGCAAACTTCCCAGCCCATATCTGTGATCATTTCAGGCGGAATGCCTCTATTTTTGGGCTTCTGTTCAAATGCCCAAACACAAGGCAACATAGCATGTCTAGCGACAAACTGTGTGTAATTTTGCAGCCCGATAAAATCAAAATCAAATTTCAGTTTCTCTATATCGCCTTCCTTTACATAACGGTGTATTTTATCCAAAAATGGAAAACGCTCTGTCGGATAGCCCATTCCCAAATGAGGTTCAATACACAAACGATTTAAGATAATATCCATTCGATGGGCAGCTTCTACATGTCGTTTTTGCTGATTCTTAGGGCTTACATAAGCGCAAGAAAGTGCGGCGCCAATTTGCCCGTCTTTTACGTTTTCTCGCATGATGCGTCCCGAAGAAGCTTGACACATCAAAGCATGGTGAATTGCCTTCAGAAACTTTTGGGGGGCAAAATAACCAGGGGCATGGTACATCGCTAAATAACCGCCCAAAGTAAAGCCAATGGGCTCGTTTTGCCCAAACCACGTTTTTACTTTGTCCCCATATTCTGTCGTTACTTTATGGGTATACTCGTCAAACCAATTGATCACATCTCTGTTTGCCCAGCCCCCTTTATCCTCTAGGGCTTGTGGCAAATCAAAATGATACATCAATGCCCAAGGCTCTACGCCCAATTCCAAGCAACGGTCAATGACTCTATGGTAAAAATCAATCCCTTTTTGGTTCACTCTCCCAATTCCTTCTGGAAAAATTCGAGACCAAGAAAAGGAAAATCGAAAGGTTTCAAAATTTAGCTTTTTGATGAGTGCAATGTCTTCTTTATAATTATGATAAAAATCATAAGACTTATCTGAATTGTGCCTATTTTTAATTTTATGTGGCTTGTTGTGTGTAAAGGTGTCCCAAATAGAAGGTCCTTTACCATCTTCATTCCAAGCGCCCTCAATTTGATAGGCAGAGGCAGCAATGCCCCATTTAAAATCGGGTCCAAAATCAGCTTTTGTAAAACCAGGATTATTCATTGGCATTCCTAACAAGTCTAAAGGATTGGTTAATAAAGTAGCGCTCAAGGCTGCTGAAGACAATTTCATAAAATTTCTACGATTCATATATAAAGGGCTATTATTGGCTGTTTATTGGAATTGATTGGGACGAGTTTAGGTTTTTAAATAAGGTACCATTTTTTATTAACATCGTCAACACAGTACTTACTAAACAAATCTTATGCCTTCTTAAAATTCTTTGTTGGAGTCTTTTTTTTTGATAATTTCTATCCTAAAAAAGGAACTTTCTAAAATGAGATATTGTATACCAAGAGTACTTCCTTTTTACGCAACTCAACCTACCTCCTACTCTATGAAATTATTAACAGGTCAGAAAAAAAGCTATGTTATCAATAAATCTAAATTAGAGGTACTTGAACTCTTAGGTCAACAAATTGAAGCCTCTAATCAAGTGCAAGAAGGCATCTCTTTTTTTGACGGTTTTGAGCTCCTATCTGTCAAAAAAATTTACTTCAACCTCAAAGCTATTAGCATTTATAGAGCGGTATTAAAAGTTAAAGAAAAAGGAGAAAAAGTAATTGTAGAGAGCACCATTAATACCTACTGGTATTCAGAATTCACCTTATTTGTTATGACCATTTTCAGTCTAATTTTTTCTACTCTGATCGCTTATCATTGCTTTGTTCATCCCCTTTTTAATGTAAGACCATCTACAGGTTCCGGCTTCTGGATATTTGGTCCAGTCTGGCTTCTTTCAATATTTCTAGGCTTTAAAAGAATCAATAGTTTTAGAGTAGAAGGTCAGCAAGTAATCGATTCCTTGTTAGCACCTTTAAAAGATTAACTAATTTCCTCCTCCTCCTCATAGTCGTCCAAATTAATTTCCGTACTATTTCCGTCGGCATAAGGGGAATTATTAGAATGTCTTTGAAGGAAAACTAAGGAAGACAAGGCTCCAAAAATCAAAGTAAACCAAACCAAGTATTCTTT
>CALDEP010000276.1 GCA_937942475.1 uncultured Aureispira sp. | reverse complement strand
GTTAAATGTAGAGCTTTCAGGAGATAATGGGGAAGCTTTACAATTGGGGACTGGACAAGTGTCTACTTTAACTTTTTCCATACCTACCAATCAATTAAATTCTGCGCCCAATACGATTCCTTTATGGTATTTCGATGAAGTAGCAGGGCTTTGGAAAGAAGAAGGTACAGCAACGAAGCAAGGGACTAATTATGTAGGTATGGTTTATCACTTTACTACATGGAATTGTGATCAACCACATCCTCCTTGTACTATAAGTGGCTGTATAGAAGATGAAGCAGGAAATGGATTAGAAAATTTAAATTTGCAAGTAGGTCAGTTATATGTAGTAACAGATGCTGATGGTTGTTTCTCTGTTTCTGTACCATCACAGTTATTACCTATTAGAGTAATTCATTTGGATTACAATCAAATGGTAAGCTGTGTATTGTATAGCTTGAGTAATGTGATTACTCCGAATGCAACTTATAATACAGGTTCATTGCCTTATCTTACAAACTGTGGAGGATTACAGAGTTCTTGGCAAGTATATGTTCCTAGTGTCATAATTTTAGAACTGGACAGTACTGAAGTTATTTCTGTGATGGTAACAGATTCAAATCAACAAGGTATTGTAGGGGTAGAAGTCGGATATAATATAATGACTGGAGATGGTAGCCTAAATTCAAATCAAGAGAATACAGATGGAGGAGGTATAGCTACTGTTGAATGGACATTCGGATCATCAGTACCTCAATCGTTGAATGTAGTAGTAGGAAGCCAAACTTATGTTGTAGAAGCTAGGCAAATTGTTATGGGAACAATGGTAGATTCAAGAGATGGAACAGTTTATGAAACCGTTACATATCCAAATGGTCAGAAATGGATGGCAGAGAATTTAAGATATGACATACCTAGTGTATTAGATCCCTTCGATGCAATCAATCCGAATAGACCAAATATGAAAGATGGACGGTTATATGATTGGAATACAGTGATGGGAGGGGCTAATACTAGTAATACTATTCCAAGTGGTATACAAGGGATTTGCCCTAATGGTTGGCATTTACCAAGTGATTTAGAGTGGATGGAACTAGAAAAAAACCTAGGGATGAACTTAATAGATATAAAAAATTTAGGGGATAGAGGGAGCTATCAAGGGATGAAGATGAAGAGTGTAAATGGGTGGAATAATCAAGGTAATGGTACTGACAGCTATGGTTTTAATGCTTTACCTGCAGGTACTTCTCATCCGAATGCTGGATTAGGTATGTACTCTGGACTAGGTGATTTAGCTCAGTTTTGGTCGTCTACGAAATCTCAATCAGGTTTTTTTGTTTATTCTAGAAGTCTATCAAAAGGAAGTGTAAAGTTAAAACGAGAGTACTATATTAAGAATCGAGGTTGTTCCTGTCGTTGCCTCGAAAATTAATGTTTGAAATATATTTTAATTAACTTTTTTAGAAAATGAATGCTATTTAACCTTATTAAGAACAAATAAAAGCCCTTACTATTTATGAGGAATAAGGAATGGTTCCCAGAACGATTTTCAGAATTAGCAAAAGAAAACTTCATTCTCAAGAGTGCTTATAAGCAACAATCAGAACACTTTATTTATATCAACTTCCTATATAGTCCTCCTTTTTCCAAAACCTTTTACCTCCAAATGTATTCTAATGGGAATCAATTGTATATTTCCAAATCAACGATGCGAGACCAAGAATCAGAAAAGGAGTATGTTTTAATTGAGCAGGCAGAAGTATCAGGAACCTTAGTCAATCAATTGTTACATTTGATTAAAAGGGCAGCATGGCCTATCTTTTCTACAGAAGAGAATAATGTGGTCTGGAGGGATGGCGTGCAAGCTGAACTATGTGTTGGAAGAGGTTTTCATGAAACCACCTTTTCTTGGTGGCTTGGAATTGATCCTGTAGATTGGGGTGACTTAGATATTATAGCACAGAAAATACTAGAGATTAATAATAAAGCAGCATATACGATTTGTAGGAAAGAATACTTTGAAATCTTGCTAGAAGAAAGCCTCCCTTCTATGGTAAGCCCTAGAGAAAGAAGCTTATTGTTGACTTATAAAGTAAATGGAGACGAAGCATAACTACTCTTTCACAATCGTATAAATATCGTTGTGTTGACGACCCCAACCATCATAATCCAAACCATAACCAATCAAAAAGTTATTTGGAACTTTGAAGCCAATGTATTTCATAGGGATTTCATGCTCCATAGCGTCGGGTTTGTTCAATAGAGTTAGAATGGAGACAGAGGCAGGATTTAGTTTTTCTAATTCTGGTAAGAATTTGAACAAAGTACGTCCTGTATCCACAATATCTTCCAACAAAACAACATGACGCCCTTCCAAGTCTGCATCCAAACCAAGCATGGTCGTTAAAGCACCCGTACTTTCTGTCCCAACATAAGATTTTAGCTTCACAAAACTTACTTCACACTCAATGTCAATGTAATTAAAGACATCCCCAGCGACTCTAAAAACACCATTAAGAATACCCAAAAAGACAGGTTTTTTGTCCGCATAGTCAACATTGACTTGCGCACACATTTCTTTGAGGCGAGTTTGAATCGCATCACTAGTTAAAAAAAGTTCGAATTGTTTGTCTTTACAAGTGATCATGGTAATTTATTTGAAATGATGGTTGTTTTTTTAGTAAATCCCTAGCTTTTAAGCAGGTGTCGCCTCCAAGCCTTCAATGTCACGCAAGGTAATATTACTGCCTTTGACATCTATTAAACCTTCTTCTTTAAATTCAGACAAGGTTCTAGTCACCGTTTCTTTTGTGGTGCCAACAATATGCGCTAACTCTTCGCGTCGAATGCTAATTTGAAATAAGCGATCGTCATCCTCTTTATAATGTTTGAATAATCGAAGCAAAGAATCGGCTACTCGTTTGCGAACAGAACTATAAGCTAATTCCAATAAATGCTTGTCTTTTTCGCCTGCTTTGATGGCTAGCAAATGGATGAAATGTTGTGCGACACTATTGTCTGAACGCATCCATTCCATAAATTCATCCGTTGGAATTAAGACCACTTCTGTCTCGTCAATAGCGATCGCAGATTCTTGATAAGGGCTGTTTCTAAAGGCATCGCTAATGCCAATAAAATCGTTGTTACCATACAAAGACAAAATCAATTCCTTGCCATACTCATGACTTTTGAAGGTTTGTGCTTTTCCTTCTTTAATCCAAAAAACCGAACGAGGATGGCTACCTTCTCTAAAAATAAGATCTTTTTGCTTGTAAAAACGCTGTTCCTTATCTTTTAGAAACTCTGTGAGAATGGTTTGAAAATGTTCCTCTACGTTAAAAAAGACATTCTGTGAGTTTGAAGATGCTGTTACATGTTGGTGTTTTTCCAAACGAATTTCAATGGCTTCTAGTAATTCTACGTCTGTAAATGGTTTTGTGATGTAGTCATCAGCGCCCAAGTTCATGCCTTTTCTAAAGTCATCTTTTTCTGCTTTTGCCGTCAAGAAAATAAAAGGAATACTGGTTGTTTTGGGATTCTTATGCAAGATTTTTAAGGCCCCAAAGCCATCTAGAACAGGCATCATGACATCACAAATAATCAAGTCAGGCAATTCACTCAAGGCTTTTTGAACGCCTAGTTTGCCATTTTCTGCACTAAAAACTTCGTAACCTGAAAGTTCTAAAATTTCACAGGTATTTTCCCGAACCTCTAAATTATCCTCTATGACTAGAATTTTTTTCATTGAAAATCTTCTTTAGGAATGCGAATGGTAAAAGTAGTTCCTTGTTCAGGTTCACTGACAAAATCTATCGTACCATCAATGTTTTCTAAGTATTTTTTTACAATATAAAGCCCCAAACCAGTTCCTTGTATAGCAACAGCATTGTCTGCTCTAAAAAAGCGTGTAAATAGATGTTTCTGCTGCTCCAAAGGAATGCCCATTCCTTCATCTCGTACACTGATTATAATCGTTGTGGCGTCAATTATACTGCTAATATAAATTTTACTATTGGAAGGAGAGTATTTTATGGCATTAGAAAGTAAGTTGATGAGAATATTTTTTATGTTCTGCGTATTCGAATAGATGACACTCATTTCTCCACTATGGTCATATTCCAAGACTTGTCCAGGTTTTGCGAAAGTACTTACTTCCTCTATTGTAGAGAGAATCAAGGCACTAAGGTCGAAAATGTGTTTGGCTTCTGATTTTTTTCCTTCTTCCAATTTGGAGAGCGATAGGAAATCTTCTAAAATTTGTGTGAGATTCTGTACCGAAGATTTAATTCGGTTGATGTGTTTGAGGCGTTTGTCTTGCGTCTCTGTTGTGGTGTATCGTTCGATGAGTGAAACGGAAGAAAGAATACTACTTAGAGGTGTTCTAAATTCATGTGAAGCAGTAGAGATAAATCGGGTTTTGAGTTCACTTAGTTCCCGTTCTTTTTGGAGTGCTTTTTTAATGGTTTCTTGTGCATTGAGTAATTGTTCTTGAACAATTTTGCGCTCCAAAATTTCTTGCTCCAAATTGAGCTTATTTTGCGTCATTTTCTCCATCGCTTCCTTCAAAGCTATGTTACTCGTCTGAACTTCTTCCTCTAGACCCAAATTTACTTGAGCAATGTGTTTTTGAATCGAATGTTGATTGGTCAAATCATGCAACATACCCACATAAAAAACTTGACCTTCCAATTCTAATTCACTAATATTTAAGCGCACAGGTACTTTAGCCCCATTTTTATGAACGGCAATCACTTCTCGACCAACACCAATAATTTTTGCAACACCAGTTGTTTGATGATTGTGAATGTATTGGTCGTGTTTTACTTGATGAGGGGCACCCATTAACATCGAAACATTGTTTCCTGTTAGTTCGTCAGGCGTATAGCCGAGTACTTTCTGGATGGCAGGATTACTATCTATAATAATACCTCGATTATTAATAATAATAACACAATCCTGAATGCTTTTTATAAATACAGAAATTTTATCCTTCATTGGTTTCTCGATTTTTGGAAAATAACTTCTTTTTTCTTGATGTAGTAGTTTTACGTTTTTTTAAAGTAGAATCGGGGGCTTTGCTTTTTATTTTGGAGCCTTTTTTAGCAGCACTTTTCTTGTCCTTGGGACTATTAGGATCCATTTTGCCCATTTTATTTGGCTTATTATCAGACAAGCTATCTATCTGATTGATTTGACTTGAATCTAAGCTTTCGAGTGCTAAACTATCCATCGTGAGCAGACTATCCAGTGCAAGACTATCCAAACTAAGACTATCCAAAGCAGTAGAATCGATCAAAAGACTATCGATAAAGATGGGTTCTGGAATGCCTAAAAATTCATATTTACTTTTGATTTGTAAACTGTCTAGCCATTGGAAATTCTTTAAAAATAGGCTATTATGATCAACCTGGGACATGGGATAAACAACCGCCTTGGGTTTGCCCTCATAGCGAATGCGTTTAATTTGTTTGTCCGCAAAAAATAAAACCATAGAGGAGCAATCAATATCATTGACCAACATATAAGCGCCACTAGCATCTGTGGCATAATACACCGTTTCGCCATTTTCTTTGAGCTTCATGGTCTTGATCTCGCCTTTGTTAAATTGAATAATGGCATTTCTCCCTTTGATTTGATTAAAGAAGGTGCCTTCGTTGGTATTAACAATCAGCGATTTTTCAAAGAGCCGAACTTGGTTTATCTTAGAGTTCTTCATTTCCACATGAATCGTATCCGCTGTGAACTGTGTTCCATCTACCCACAAAATAGGATTTTGATAAAAGAAAAAGGTAGAATCAATGGCATCGTAATACAAGGAATCGCAAAGGGATTGAAGGTTTGATTTGTAGGTTTTGACATTATGAAAAGCATACAAATGGCGCTGTTCTGTATCTATAGAATCGGGCAAAGAAATAAGCGTATCGGCACGCAACCACATGGTATCATTATCAATTAAAGTCGTCAAAATAGGGTCTAAATGTGCTAGAAGATATTTCGTACTATCGTTATAAAAAGCTTGCCCACAAGTGATCTTTAATTTAGCAGAAGTATCTCGCCAAACCACATTTCCCTTGGCAATACCACTCTTTGTTTCTGTGTTATAATCTAGGCTATCTGTTGTAATAATTTGATTGTCCTGCGCTACTTTTACATCCCCTCTAAAAATCATGGTTTTGTTAATCGCGTCATAATCGGAATTTTGGGCAATGATGGATTGATTGCTAGTCGTGTCTCTACTTTTAAATCTAGGATGACCACGAAAGGTATATTGCTCTGTTTTTCCATCCATAAGAATCGTATCGGCATAGACTTCTTGATCTTCATTTTGAAAATAAGCATTTCCTATTAAATAATACACATCGTCTGCACCATCATAAATAATCGTATCTCCTTCTGCAACTTCCAATTTACCATCTTCTCGATTTTCAAAACGAGCATTTTTGTAAAGCTCGGCATAGTTTTTCTTGCTATCGTAAAAACCATCTTCACAATAGACCACCTTTTCATCGTTATACACTTTGGTAGGACCAATAAAATAAGCCATTTCCGTTTGCGTGTTAAAGGCGAGCGAATCAGCGGTTAGCTTATAATTAGGATTGGTAATGCGCACAGAATCCGAAAAGTGCGCTATGTTGGTATTGGCATTGTAAGTCCCTTTTTTGCTCACTAGGGTAGTGGTGTCACTTTCGATCAAGGAACCTTCTGGAAAAGTAGCGATTCGAGTATTCAAATCATAATCTAACTTATCCGTAAACAAGGTCATACTGGTATCCTTGAGGACTACATTTTTGCGCAACCTCGAAAAGCGTTGAATACCATCATAATACAGCGAATCTGAAAAAATCCGAATGCTATCGTCTTGCAACATCTGAACGTTGCTAAACGCTTCTACTTGCTGGTTGGGGAATATAAATCCCGTGTCACACCAAATGTGCATTTCCTTTTGTTTGAGATGCACATTCCCTGTCAATTCTCTAAAAAGCCCTGTTGACGTCGTTCGTTCTTTGAATTTATCAATATTGATAATGTCAATTCTAGAACTGTCATTCTCCAAATTGTCCTTTACAGGAGGTTTGTCTGAGAGTTGCGCCCAACTTGTATTATGAAAGCATAAACAAGCAAATAAAAACGATAAAAAATACTTTATTGGCATACCTACTTTATACTAGTGACGAATCTTTTTTGAGGTTATTCGGGGCAACAAATTTAAACAAAAAATGTACATTAAGCACTACCAAAACTTGCTTTAGTCTATAATTAACAGCTTTAGAAATTTATTGGTAATTTGTTAAGACTTTCTTTGACTTTAGTGCTAGGGTTTAGTTGGTGTTAATAAGGTATAAATAAATTGCAGGAATCCTAAAAGGACAAAAAATAAAGTAACCCGTTGCGCCGTTTCAAGTGTCACCTCAAATTTATAAGCCTCAAAATTAACAAAAAGAAAGGCAATAAAACCCAAAAAGCCACTCGCAAAAAAACTCAAGAACCTTAATGTGGCTAAGTAAACTGGGATAACAGGTGTTTTTGCATTCCTATTATCATAAGCTACCGAAAAACGATGCCAAGAATAGACATAACCAACAGCAATTGCCATCAATAAAATAAGTATTAATTCATCTGCGGCATCTGCAGAAATAAAACCAATCAAAAATAATTGATAGAAGCAATACAACAATAATAAGCCATACCCAATTAATAGGGCAACTTCAAGTAGGGGATGAAAGCGTTTTCTTAAACTAACTTTTCCAATGTCGTCTAGTAAGTTGTGTTCTAACATAGTTGTTTGGTTAAGCGGAAACGTTTGTCCATTTGTAAAGCATTTTAGAGATTAATCATCCAATTTAATCTTTAACAATAGTATTAAATAATACTCCGTTGATTTTTTAGTTTTTCTATGAAAAACATAAAAAAGCATCTTGCATTAGTTTGATTATCAGATTTTTAGTGCTTTAATTGACGAAAGTGCATC
>CALDEP010000275.1 GCA_937942475.1 uncultured Aureispira sp. | reverse complement strand
TGCAACCAGTTCGATGTTTGCTATGACAGGGATAGAAGGCACTTATAATAAGGAAAGCTATACTTATCAGCCGCCAGCGCCTTACCAAAATTGGAATCAAGTTATTTATAAGAATCATTTGGATCTTCGTTTAAAAGAAAATTTGTTGGTCTTGTAACTTTCTTAGTAATTTCCATTATCAAGAAAACAAACCACTCAGGCTTAAAAATAGATCATGAAATACCTATATGTTATCTTTTTATGTTACTTGTCCTTCAACGCATCTGGACAAGAAAATATAGAAGAATCGCTCCAAAAAATAATCAAGACGGTTTCCAATTCCAATCAACCTGGACTAAGTATTGGGCTCGTTCAAAATGGTAAATTAACACAACACTTACAAGCAGGCTTGGCGAATTTGGAATACGATGTTTCTATACATCAGAACACCGTTTTTGGCTTGGCATCTATTACCAAGCAATTTACAGCAGGATGCATTGGTGTCCTAATTCAAAATAAGAAACTGAGGCTAGAGGACGATGTACGAAAATACATACCAGAGTTGCCCAATTTTGGAGATACCATACGAATTCAACACTTGTTGAATCATACCAGTGGTTTGCGAAATCATAATGTTTTACTCGATTTGAAAGGCTTTGATTATACTTATACAGGTTATAATAATCAGCAAATACAAGCCTTGATTTTTAAGCAAAAAGGAGTGAATAGTAAACCTGGAGAACGCATGCTTTATGCGAATTCCAATTATGTTTTACTGGCGCTTATTGTAGAGCGTGTTTCAGAGATGTCTTTAGATGCGTTTGCCCAAAAGGCTATCTTTCAGCCTTTAAAGATGCAGCATACTTTTTTTTTAAGTGATAATCGTAGGATTGTAAAAAATAGAGCGCAGACTTATTATACTCAAAAAGGAAACATAAAACAGCACAAATCTTTGACCACTTGCATTGGGGCAGGCGGCTTGATGTCTACCATTGAAGATCTAGCTTTATGGTCGAACATTTTTACGGTCAAAGAGCATTCTTTTGCTTGGTTGGCAAACTTTATTACAAAGGAAAATCACTTGAAAGATGGGACACCTTTGTCTTATGCACAGGGCGTTTTTGTAGATACTTATTCTGATACAAAAACGATTCACCATTCTGGTCGAGGAGAAGGGATGCGTTCTCAAATCATTTCGATTCCAGCACAAAAAATAGCTGTTATTGTCTTAACAAACACCGCAAACATTGATGCTGTAGATATCTCTTATCAAGTACTCGATTTATTTCTACCTAAAAAGACAATCGTTTCTAAAAAAACGAAAAAGTACAAACCTACAAAAGAAGCCTTAAAGCAATTTGTAGGAGAATATCAGGAACTAAACAGCGATATGGGAATGTCCATTTTTATAGAAAAGGATACGCTAAAAGCCAAAAGTAGTTTTGGACGAAATGCTGTTCATCTAAGGGGATTGGATAAAGGACGTTTTCAACGAGCAGGGAATGCGACTGTGGTGCATCAGTTTTTTGATGAGAACGTTCAAGATTGGGATATGAGCGTCAGCTTTGGTGGGGCTACTTTTTATTTTGAAAAGGTCGTTTATGTGGCTGCTAAAGAAGTGCTTGCAAAAGAATATATTGGCACTTATTTTTCAGAAGAATTAGACCTGGAATACCAATTGTTCGAGAAAGCCAATAAGTTGTATCTTTCTTATCTTAATAATCCTTCAGTTGCCCTGTTTTCGGGACAAAAAGATGAATTTGGATCAAGGAGAAGAACAAGGTATGTCTTTACTAGAAATGAAGTAGGAGAAGTGACGGCTTTCACGGTTGGTGCAGAGGGAACCGTGAAGGATATTTTGTTTGTAAAAAAATGAAGCTACTAAAAAGCCAAACTACCCCAATAAACCAAACCACTTAAAGACAATAACAAGATCCATTGTCCTAATTTTAGATAATTCTTAGGAAAGGATTTAGAGACAATAATTGTTATAAACCAAGCGATGGCGTAGCCCAAAAAATAAACCGCTAAGACTTGTAACAAGGTTTTTTCAGCATTTAGAATATCCGTGAAATTAATTAGCGCCAAGCCAATAGTTGCAAACAACAAATCAAAGGAAATCCAATGCCAACCACAGCGAGCCATCGTCCATTTTTCTTGACGAATGTAATCGTTTTCAGGGTCAGCTGCTGGCTCAATCAATCGAATTTCTTTGTCTCCAACAAAGGCGTGTGCAAAAAAGGCAAGTAGGCAAAGTATGTTGGCAATTAATAGAGGTATATTCATTGGATTGGTATTAATTTGAACTGATTTATAGCTTCAATCTAGGAATAAATTTTCATAGACTTTCCTTGCTTTTTACGCTTTTGATTGTCTATTTTTATTTTAGCAATTAGCGAAATTGCACCCAACTTACTGCCTATTTTAGCAGCAGCAATCGCACCTCCAAAAGCAGCGCCAGTAACCCCCATAATCATTACATCAGAACCACTTAGATATAGATTAGGAATAGACGTTTGGGCATTCAAACAATCCAACTCAAAGCGCTTTTTACTTAAATCCAAACCATAAATAGCTCCTTTGGGGCGTTGCGTAAATTTTTGCAAACTCAGCGGAGAAGAAACCTCCACATAATCCACCAAATCTTTAAAACCAGGAAAGCGTTTTTCTACAAATGCAATGTATCGTTCAGCGACTTTTGCTTTGTAAGCTTCGTAAGCCTCACCTCGATCTTGCCACTCGGTATCTTTCCACTGTTCAAAGCTTTTGTATTGCGAAAAAGCAACAATTTCAGCCGTATGAGCTTTTCTAGAAGGATCTTTGAGAGAAGGGAAGGATAAGAAGCAAAACTGTGCAGGATCTTCTGCGATGTTCTCGTTCTTAATAAAATCATTGTGCCTATAATGATCGAACAACCAAAAATTGCCTCCTGTAACGCCCAGTTTTTTTTCAGGATTATCTTTTAATCCCAAGTAAATGGTCATGGCACTGTGCCCATGTTTTAGTTCATCCAATTCAGGATGAATGGGATTTCTTAATAATTTTCGGAAGGTATTTCTTGCGCCTATACTAGAAATAACTTTGTTTGCATGGACTGTTTTTTCAATCCATTTTCCCTGCTCTTGCACTCGATAGGTACAACCAATTGCTTTTCCATTTTCTATTAAAATTTCATTGACCGTACAATTGGAAAAGCATTTTCCACCAGCAGCTTCAATGGTTGGCACAAGGCTTTTGGCAATTGTTTTGGAACCCCCTTTAGGATAAAAACCACCCGTGCTATAATGGTTGACAATCATGCAGTGTCCCCAAAAAGCACTTTCGTTTGGAATGGTCGCATAATCGCCCCATTGAGAGCTTAACAAGGCTTTTAATTTGGCATCTTTGAAATTTTTATCCAAATAAACCTGCGTTGTTTGCATAAAAAAAGCTTGCTTAGATTTTTTTAGCAAGGCCATCAACCAACTTAAAGGGCGAGGAAGGGTTTCTTTTAGGAACCAATAAGCACTCCAGTTTGCAGCCGCTTTTACATGCTTAAAATAGCGCAAAATTGCCTTTTTTTCCTCTGGAAAAAGCGTACAAAGTTCCTGCTTATATTGCTTCAAATCAGAGCTAACCCCAAAGCGAAAATCAGGATACCAAAAAGTATCAAAGGGATCTTTTATCTTTTTCCATTCTAATTTTCCATTACTAATATAATCATAAATATCGGTCATCAAATCGCCCTCTTTTATATAGCCAATATAATGCACCCCAACATCCCAACTATACGTTGCTTGCTTTGTTTTTCGCTCAAATTCATGCGTCAAGCCACCCAAAGTCCAGTGTTGCTCCAAGACCAAGACTTTTTGACCATAAGCTTTTGCCAATAAAGCAGCCGTAGTTAAGCCACCAATTCCAGAACCAATTACAATTGCATCGTATTTTTCTTCCATTATGTTATTATTCGAATCAAGGGCTAAAATATCCATAAATCGTACATTCAATTTTAGCGCTTGATTCGCATTGTTATTCAATTCTGTATTTGTATTATTATAACAAATTACAAAATCTTATTTAAAAGAAGAAAGCCATTCTGAATCATTCAGAATGGCTTTCGTAAAGTTTGGCTGTTAAAACCTATAAATTATCTTCCACTAAAACAACATCTTTCAGTAGGTAAGGTAATTTTAAAAAGTCAGTGGTATTAAATTCCAAGCGACCTCTAATTTTAATTTTACGATCGGTATACTGCATTGGATTCTTTGGAAAAGCTTCCATAACAGACTCTGCACCTGCACCACCACAGAAAAAACAAGAAGCTAGTGGAAAGGCAGAAAACATAAATTGTTGTCCATCATCATCCATACTTGCCATCGCATCTGCTGCAATATCGTGAGGAATAATAAAGCCTTCTATTTCAATAATTTTTCCTTCGTATTGGCGCACTCTTTTTGAAAGCTTAGGTTCAAAAATTACATCATCCACACTTTCATCAAAACGAATGTCAAATTTTAGCGTCAACAAATCTTCCCAAGGACCGACAGGTTGCATTTCTTTTTCGACAATAAATTTACCATCCAATGGAGAGTCAAAAACGTCCCCTATATTAGCAGCACTATATCCTTCAGCATACTCTGTGCTTGATTCTCCAGTGCCACGAGTAGCAGCAACCAAATTTTCTTGTTCTATAGAAGCAGCTGATTTATTAATACCCAAAATTCCTTTAAATAAATTGGGTTGAAGACAAACTAATAATCCTAATAAGATTACAAAAAAGCCTATTTTCTTAATCATGTTCTTTTTTTTATTTGAATAAAAAAACGTCGTAAAGGCAACTTTATTCTTTTTTAAGCTTGAATAAAGCTGTTTTTTATATTTACAAGGTCATTTTTTAGCTGATTCGTTTAGCTTATAAAAACCTAAGTTGAACCATTTCAACAATACTATTTATTATAAATATAGTATTAATTCGCATTTTCTAGGTCTGTTTTAACCTAAAATCAACACCTACTTAACTACAAAGATACATTTTCTGTTGCATATCCCTAAAGGCTTCACTTTTTTTTAACAGTTTATCAAGCTCCCGTTTTACTTATGCGATCATTCTTAACGACATAACCATTCAAAAAACTTTTGATATCCATTCGTTTGCGTTTGGTTAGTTGAAGATCCAGCAAATTAATATAACCGTCTTTGGTGGCAATTTTTAAGAATCGTTTGCCATCTGTTTCGATTGTTCCAGGTGTTTGAGAATGGGCGATAATTTCTTTTTCTGTTTTAAATACCTTTAATTTTTCGTCATCCAACAAGGTCCAAGCAGTAGGAAAGGGGCTCATTCCACGAATGAAATTATGAACCTCTAAAGTCGTTTTATCAAAATCAATCCAACAATCTTGATGAAAGATTTTGGGCGCATGACAAACCTTGCTGTCGTCTTGTGCTTGCAATTGATAATCACCTTTTTCAATTTCTTGAACACTTTTTAACATCAAGTCAGCGCCAATCATTTTCAAGCGATTGTACAATTCTCCAGTGGTCTCATTTTCGCCAATATCCGTTTTTGCTTGGAACAACAAATCTCCAGTGTCAATTTCATGTTGTAATAAAAAGGTCGTAACCCCCGTTTCTTTTTCCCCATTGACAACCGCCCAATGAATGGGAGCAGCGCCACGATATTGCGGCAACAAAGAGCCGTGTAAGTTCATGGTTCCCAAGGGCGGCATATTCCAAACCGACTCAGGCAACATTCGAAATGCCACTACAATTTGCAAATCAGCTTCTAAGGCACGCAATTCTGCTTGGAATTCAGCATTCTTTAAATTCTTAGGTTGTAAGATATTTAAGCCCTTTTCCAAAGCATATTTTTTGACATCTGATTCTAACAACTTCTTGTTGCCACGACCACCCCATTTGTCTGTGGAGGTAATAACACCCACCACATCGTAACCATTTTCTAATAAAATATCTAAGGAAGGAACTGCAAAGTCAGGCGTTCCCATAAAAACAATCTTCATATATAATCTAAATTTAGATTGGCTTTTTATTATTAGTTGTAATACTTCGTGGAGTTTTTAGTTTTTTAACAAAAACATAAAAACACATCTTGCATTAGGTTGATTATTAGCATTATTAATGCTTTGAATGGCCAGAATTTATCTAGCTAATAATCAATCTAATACGATTTCTACACGAAGTATTGTTTAGTCTTCAACCAAACAATAAAAAGCCAAGAATTTAATACTACTTTAGAGAAGCAACTAAAGTGCTTTCTCCGACCCAACTTGCTTCAAGCGATCAATCATTTCTTTAGGATTATCCGCTTTGAATACCGCCGAACCTGCTACCAAAACATCTGCGCCAGCCTGCAACAAAACTTCTGCATTTTGCATACTCACCCCACCATCAATCTGAATCTTGGTGTTTAGGTTACGAGCATCAATTTCTGCTCTAAGGTCCCGTACTTTTTGTAAGGTAGAATAAATAAACTTCTGCCCCCCAAATCCAGGATTGACAGACATCAAACAAACCAAGTCAATCTCCTCCAAAATGTCAAACAAAAGATTGACACGAGTATGCGGATTCAAGGCAACGCCAGCCATTGCGCCAGTCGCTTTAATTTGCTGCATCGCTCTATGCAAGTGATTCGTCGCTTCATAATGAACGGTAATAATATCCGCTCCTGCTGCTGCAAATTCCTCCACATATTTTTCAGGTTCAGCAATCATTAAATGACAGTCCATTACTTTGTCTGTCAATGGCTTGATGGCTTTTAGGACAGGAAAGCCAAAAGAGATGTTTGGGACAAAACGACCATCCATAACGTCTACATGTATCCAATCAGCATTGCTTTCATGTAACATTTGAATGTCTCTACCCATATTGGCAAAATCAGCGGCTAAAATTGAAGGTGCTATTAAGTGTTTCATTGTTGTTAGAATTGTGAATTTTGTGTCAGTAGGTGTTTTTGGAACTTTATTTACTAACTCATGTTACGCAAAAAATAATTAAGAAGATAAAATCAATATTTCTGTATAAACTTATTCTGAATGTTGAATGCTTAATTTTTAATGTTGAATGCTTTATAGTAGGATTAAAAATTAAGCATTAAACATTAAAACAAGGGTTCAAGGAGCAAATCTCGGGTTCTCAATAGAAATAAAAAATTATTCGCAGGCTCATGAGAAAGTTCTTGCGTAAGATCAGTTATTAATTATCAGCACAAAAATAATAGAATCCATTAAGAATAAGATAAAATTAAAGAATGTTTGCCCAATAAGTTATTTTAGCTTTTGTTTGCTGTAATTCGATTTTGGTGTTTTTCAATTTCGTCCATAATCCAATACGCTAATTGCAAGGCTTTTAAGCCATCTTCTAAGGCAACTTTTGTAGGTTGGTTATTAATAATACTATTCGCAAAGGATTCCAATTCCATCTTAATGGCATTATTAGGTTTTGCTTCAGGCATATCCAACTCGATATAGCGTTTGCCAATCGTCGTGTCCAATTCCATGCAATTGTCTTTCCCTTCTGGAACCGCCTCGTGGATGCGAACCACTTCTGTTTTTTTATTCAAAAAATCCAAACTCAAATAAGCATCTGATTGGAAGACACGTAGCTTACGCATATTTTTCATAGAAATACGGCTTGCCGTAATATTGACAATTGCCCCATTTTTAAATTCAATTCGAGCATTGGCAATATCCGCAGAAGGGCTAACGATCGCCACGCCACTCGCTTGCACAGCATGTACTTCGTGTGGAATTAATTTGAGAATAATATCCAAGTCGTGAATCATCAAATCCAAGACCACGGAAACATCTGTTCCTCTAGGGTTGAACATCGCTAAACGATGCGCTTCCACAAACATAGGATCTAAATCCTTGTCCTCAATCGCCAACAAGGCAGGATTAAAGCGTTCCACATGCCCAACTTGTGCCTTTATGGGTTGATCTTTGACCAAAGCACAAAGTGCTTGTGCTTCTTTTAAAGTATGCGTAATCGGCTTTTCAATAAAGAAGTGTTTTCCTGCTTCTACGACTTGTTTTGCCAATTCAAAATGCGTGACCGTTGGCGTGACTATATCGACCACATCAACAGCCGCAAGCAAAGCTTCTATAGATTCAAAGGCTTGAACACCATGTTCTTCAGAAACCTTTTCCGCAGTTTTTGCATTTACATCAAACACGCCAACCAATTCGTATTGGTCAATCATTTGAATGCATTTTACATGAATTTTACCTAAATGGCCTAAGCCCAATACGCCTATTTTGAGCATGTTTTTTGTTTATTTTAGAAATAAAAAATACACTTTAAAAGTTGTCCCAAGATACACAATCCAAAAAATAAAACCCACCAATCAATCTATGATTTTAAAATAAGATACAAAAAGCCTATTTTGCATACAGTACTTTATAAGGAAGATGGAATGACAGCGAAAAGTATATTTTATCTGTTTTGCAGTTTCGTTTCTACTGGATAAGCCTACTTCGTGCCTCGTAGGGACAACCCGTTTTTTATAAAGTCTAAGAATTCTAAAATAAACAAAGACCATAAATGAGCCAAGTAACCGTAACGGTGCCAGTATTGGTGCAACACGTAGATATAAATAACCAACAACAGTATCATATTGCCCCTGTTTTTTTTCCGAACCCAGTTGCTGTCAATCGACGCTATGAAGAAGCGGTGTCGCTTTTTCGGAAGGAAGTGCGAGATCACTTTAAGGGATTGAAAATTGGGCGGGCGAATGCCGATTATTTGTTGTGGTATATGTTTAGCCC
>CALDEP010000274.1 GCA_937942475.1 uncultured Aureispira sp. | reverse complement strand
GTTCAAAAATAATCGCACTAAAAATGACTATTTTTGTCGTCTATCTTCGTTAGTAAAAAACTCAGATAGCCCGCTATCTTCCTGTTTTACTGCCTTGATAGCCAAAAAAACTAGAACATTTTCATTGTACGCTTTCTTTTGCCCACCTACTTAAACAAATGTCCCCTACAAAATACAAACCAAACACTCCTACACAAAATAGAAGAACCATGTTTCAATACCGCACAACGATAGGCCTATTTTTGTTATTATTAATAACAGCCTGCCAACCCAAAACAAATTCTAATGAATCGACAGAAGGGATTCCAGAATTTAACCGTTCTAATGCTCAGTACAAATATTTTGTCAGCGCTTATACTTCGGGAATGATTTCGTCAGCGGCTCCTATTCGAGTGCGTTTTGCGAATGATATTGTTGCGAATTCCGAAATTGGTTCGGCTGCACCAGCAGACCTGTTAAGCTTTGAGCCCGCCATCAAAGGAAAGGCGGTATGGGAAAATCGCCAAACGGTACGCTTCACGCCAACTGAAAAATTAGCAGCAGGGCAGTTCTACAGCGGAAAAGCAGATCTTAGAAAGATCTATCCAGATATTGATAAAGATTTAAAGGTTTTAGGCTTTGACTTTAAGATTTTGGAACAAGGCTATGAAGTAGACGTCAGAGGTCTAAGAGAGCAGAGTTTGACGGACTTGAAGCGAATGAGGTTGTTGGGAACGGTTTATACCAATGATGTGGCTGTTCCAAGTCAAGTGGAAGAGATGTTGAACATTCAACAAGCTGATAACAAAAATACCTTCTCGGTTGCTTGGGAGCATTTGGATAATAATAAAGCGCATAAATTTATAATAGAGGGCGTAAATGTATCAGAGAACGCTAGTAAGTTATTACTAAGTTGGGATGGGACTCCAATAGGCGTGAAAAAAGAAGTTAAAACACAGGATACCATTGCGGTTCCTTCTACAGAGTTTAGTATTATTACAACAAAAATAATCCAAGAAAAGAACGAAAAAGATCCTTATATCTTGATGCTGTTTTCGTTGCCCTTGCAACAGACGCAAAACCTGAATGGTTTGATAGGTATTGATAATTACAGGGCGCAAGATTATAATGGCAATACAACTTTCCGATATGTTATTGATGGAAATGAACTGCGTGTTTATCCTTTGAACAATGTAGAAGGAGATCGAACGATTCGTGTTTCGGCAGGTATTCGCAGCATTAATCAAACGGCTATTGCCAAACCGATAGAATGGGAAGCCAGTTTTGAACGAATAAAACCTGCGGTTAGATTGGTTGGGAATGGAGTGATTATTCCTAAAACAGAAGGACTTTATTTTCCTTTTGAGGCAACCAAATTACGAGCGGTACAAGTTGAAATATTTAAGGTTTATGAAAATAATGTCTTGCAATTTTTACAAAATGGAGGACTGGACAACAATTATATGCGTGCGGTTGGGCGTGTGGTGGCTCAAAAACGAATCTCCTTAGAAAGCTTAAATCCTGAAGTAGGGCAAAGTGGTTGGACGAGGTATGGAATTGATTTGGATGCCATTGTCAAAGAAGAAGAAGGGGCTATTTATCAAGTGCGCATTGGTTTTTCTAAAAAAGATGCTATTTGGGATTGCTCCGATTCAGAAGAGGCCAATATGATGGATCTAGACAATGAGCCTGAACGAGATGAATCAGGAGAGATTATTAGTCTGAATACAATTGCAGAACGAAACTATTCGTATTACGATTATGAAAAAAGAGAAGATCCTTGTTACAAACAATATTATACGGCTAGGAGAATTGTAAAACGCAATGTTTTAGGGTCTAACTTAGGTGTTTTGGCAAAACGTGGAAAAGACAAAGAGTTATTTGTAGCGGTAACAGACTTAAAAACGACGGAGCCAATTTCTTCGGCATCGGTAGAAATCTACGATAATGTCTTGCAACGAATTGCAAAATTAGCAACAGATGAACATGGAATTGTACGCACAAAAACAGAATATGCTCCAGCCTATGTTGTGGTTACCAATCACAAGCAAAAGGGCTATTTGAGGTTGCAAGATGCAGAAGCCTTGTCTATGTCTACCTTTGAAACTTCGGGAACAAATGACTACAAAGGCTTAAAAGGGGAGTTGTATGGCGAACGAGATGTATGGCGTCCTGGTGACTCTTTATTCTTGACTTTTGTATTGGAAGATAAGCGAGATGAATTTCCTGAGGAACATCCTGTAACTTTTGAATTGTACGATTCGAGAGGTAATTTACATCAAAAATATACGACGAATAAACACGTGCATAATATGTACGACTTTAGAGCCAAAACCTCTGCCAATGCAGGAACAGGGTATTGGTCGGCAAAGGTACATGTAGGGGGGCGAACATTTTACAAAAGCATTCGAATTGAAACCATCAAGCCAAATCGCTTGAAAATTGATTTTAATTTAGGAAAAGATCGCTTGTTGGCAAAAGACGCTGCATTATCAGCTGATTTGTCCGTCAAATGGTTGCATGGCGCTCCTGCTTCTAATCTGCGAACGCAAATTGATGTCAACTTAAAGCCCTCGAATACTTCTTTTGATGGATACGATGGCTACCAATTTGAAGATCCTGCAAGGGCTTCTTATTACTCGTCTCCAATGACGGTATTTGACGCAAAGGTAGATGAAAATGGACAGGCAAAGGTAATAGGGAATTTAGACTTAGCTTCGGCTCCTTCTGGTTTCATGCAGGCTGGATTTACGATTCGAGCTTATGAAGATGGGGGAGATGTTAGTGCGGATAATTTTACGATGCACTATTCGCCTTATGCGGCTTATGTTGGGATGAAATCCCCAAAGGGAAAGTACGACAAAAGCTTGTCTTTAAATGTAGAAAACGAAATTGGAGTCGTGGTTTTGGATGAAGCAGGAAAGCCTTTGAAGAATCAAAAAATTTCTATTGGGGTCTATAAAGTGAAATGGAATTGGTGGTATGATAGTAATAATGAGATTAGTAATTTTAATACCACCAAACATCTAGGAGCGATCACCACGGCAGAGGTTACGACCAACGCTAAAGGGGAAGCAATTTGGAAATTTGCACCAGAAGAATGGGGCCGTTATTTGATTCGGGCAGCCAATGTTGCTTCAGGGCATACTAGTGGAATTATTTTCCATGCAGGCTCTCCTTGGAACGATGATAATTTCAACGATAAACAAGGCGCTAGCATGTTGGCTTTCTCGGCAGACAAAGAATCCTACGAAGTTGGGGATGAAGTTGTTTTAGAAGTGCCTACAGGAATGGCAGGACGTGCATTGTTGACCTTAGAGAATGCCTTTAAGGTAGTGGAGTATAGATGGATTGATATTAAGAATGAAGATGGGGTACAGAAAATAAAATTCACGACTAAAGAAGGAATGGCGCCTACCATTTATGCGCACGTTACTTTATTGCAACCTCATGAGCAAGCTGCGAATGATTTGCCGATTCGTTCTTATGGTGTTTTGCCGATCAAGATAATTGATCCCAAAACAAAACTAGAGCCTGTGCTAGATATGGCAGATGTCTTGGAGCCCAATTCTAAAGTGACCATCAAGGTTTCGGAAACGAACAAACAGGCAATGACTTATACGCTCGCAATGGTGGATGAAGGTTTATTGGATTTGACTCGTTTTCAAACGCCGAACTTATGGGAGCATTTTTATAAAAAAGAAGCCTTGGGGGTAAGAACTTGGGATATGTACAATTCCGTTTTAGGAAAGTATGAATTGAATCAAATGTTAGCCATTGGTGGTGGTGGCGAAGGCGATGATGCTGGTAAAAAAGCGAATCGTTTTAAACCTGTGGTGCGTTTTGTAGGCCCTTTTCATTTGAAAGCTGGGGAGAAGGCAACGCATATTTTGGACATGCCTAATTATGTGGGTTCAGTCAGAACTATGTTGGTTGCTGCGGAAGGTGGCGCTTATGGAAGTAGTGAAAAAACAACGCCTGTACGCAAACCTTTGATGGTTTTGGGCACCTTGCCTCGTGTATTGAGTCCAACCGAAGAAGTGAAATTGCCTGTAACTGTATTTGCAATGGAAGAGCAGATTAAGAAAGTAAGGGTTAAAATAGAAACCAACGATTTATTAAAAGTAAAAGGTGTAAAAGAACAAGAAATTCAGTTTGATAGAATAGGCGATGCTATTGCTAATTTTGATCTAATAGTGGGGGATAAATTAGGGATTGGCAAGGTGAAAATTTCCGTCAAAAGTGGCAAAGAAACCGCTAGTTATGAGGTAGAATTGGATGTTAGAAATCCGAATCCTTATAGTAATAAAGTAGAGCAAGTGGTGCTCGATGGTGGCAAATCTTGGAACGTGAATATTGAGCCGCTTGGGATGATTGGAACGAATGAAGCTTATTTAGAAATTTCAACGATTCCTCCAATTGATTTGGCAAAACGCCTAAAATACCTGATTCGCTACCCTTATGGATGTATCGAGCAAACGACTTCTGCTGCTTTTCCACAGTTGTATGTTTCTAATTTAATGCCTTTGGATGCAGCAAAAGAGAAAGAAATTGAAAAAAATATAAGAACAGCCATCAAACGCCTACAAGATTTCCAAACAGGCTTGGGCGGCTTTGCTTATTGGCAAGGGGGGACAGACAATAATAATTGGGGAACCAATTATGCAGGACATTTCTTGTTAGAAGCCAAAGAAAAAGGCTACAACATTCCTAAAGCTTTGTTGGATAATTGGAAGCGGTATCAAAAAATGCTGGCTAAGAACTGGAACCCAATTAAAGTTCCAGTAACTGCCAATTCAAATACAAGACCAAATACTACTTATAATATTGCCTTTAGAAACGACCAAGAAGCCTTGATGCAAGCCTATCGTTTGTATACTTTGGCTTTGGCAAAAAGTGCTGATTTAGGAGCGATGAATAAGATGCGCAATATGCAAAATATTCCTGCGAAAGCAAAATGGCGTTTGGCAGCAACCTACGCTTTGTTGGGCAAGAAAGAAGTAGCTGAAAAGATCATCAAAGGCTTGTCTACAAAGGTGGATCAATATACGGAATTGAGTTACACTTATGGAACTGCTTTGAGAGATGAAGCCATGATTTTAGAGACCTTGACTTTATTAAAAAAACGGACGGAAGGAGCCAATCTTTTGATGCGTATGTCTAAGGAATTGAGCTCGTCTAAATGGTTGGCAACGCAGACGGTTGCTTATTCTCTGATGGCAGTTGCTAAGTTTGCTGGAGATGAAAAAATAGAAGCAGAAATTCCATTAGAATATCAAATAGGAAACCAGGCAAAACAGTCTGTTTCCATTAAAGATGCGCCAATCGTACAGTATCAAATTGATATAGAGAAAGCAGATCAACGCAAAATTATGGTGCGTAACAAAGCTAAAACACCTTTGTTTGCTAGTGTGATAATGAGTGGTCAACCTTCTTTGAAAGATACGGAAGCGGGATCTTCTAATATTGAATTAAATGTGGTTTATAAGGACATGAACGGCAAAGAAATTGATCCAACTGCTTTAGCTCAAGGAACTAATTTTATCGCCTATGTCGATGTGATTCACAACGGACTTGGAGGCAATTATGATGAAATGGCTTTGCATCAAGTCTTTCCTGCAGGCTGGGAAATTATCAATACTCGTATGAATGAGGCTTATGATAATTCGGGGAGTTCAAGAATGGATTATCAGAATGTTTTGGATGATAGAGTTTATACTTATTTTGATTTGCCAATGGGTAAAACCTACCAATACAAGTTTTACTTAAATGCCGCTTACCAAGGAAAGTTCTATATGCCAAATGTGGCTTGTTCGGCTATGTATGATAATAATATTTATGCCAATACAGCAGGGAAATGGGTGCAAGTAGAAGCGCCTAAAGCTTCTTTGTAGGACTTTTTATTTGATAATTGGAAGATGAATATTGATGTTCATCTTCCAATTTTTTCATTTTATCCCTGTAGTTTCGTGGAACAGCTTGTTGATCTTAAACAACAACTAAAATAGCAGGATTCTCCTGACTGAATTTTTTAAATGCTGCTCTAAGTTTTTCGGAAAAACTATTTTGTTCTATACAAATCATATTAAGATTAGGCTTGTTTTTTGCCCAGTTTAGTACTTCAATGCCTCCTTGATCCTTTATGCCACAAGCAACTAAACCTATTTCAGAGATAGATGCAGGGAACTGTTTCACCAAAGCTATAATGCCTGCATCTCCTAATAAAGGATTGTAACTAAGACTTATGGACTTAATAGAAGTACTTTTAAGCGCTTTTTCTTCTAGGAGAAAATCGATAATTAAACCTATATTTGATGGATTCAAATCCAAGTCTCTTAGATGTAAAGATTTCATTGGAGTCCTTGTTTGCTCTAGTAGGGCTGCTTTTTTCAAACATTTAGGATTGCCTATCTTGCGTAAACAGGCTGCTATTTGGTGATTTCTATTGTCTATCAATTTTATTGTTTTTTATAACTGCTAATCTAAAGAATTAAGAAAGTAATCTTAATAATAACCCATCCTAAAACCGAATACTATGAATGTTTATCCTGATTTGATCGAAAGAATTAAAGCCGTGTTTGTTGATATGCTAGTTTTGATTTTTTTAATGTTTATCTTCTCAACTATTTTTTCCTCTTTTGAATCCGTACCGAATGAACTAAGAATCGGTGCCTTTGTTTTTATATTTCTACTGTACGATCCAATTTTTACTAGTCTTTTGGGTGGAACAATTGGACACATGCTTATTGGTATTCGAGTGAAGCAGAGTGAAAATAAAGAAAAAAATATAAATTTCTTTGCAGCACTATTAAGGTTTTTGTGTAAATCTGCCTTAGGTTGGATTTCTCTTCTAACCGTTTCCAGTCACAAAGAAAAAAAAGCAATCCACGATTCTGTAGTGAACTCAGTGGTTGTTTATCACTAAAATTTAGAAGGATAAACCCGCTCGGTTTATCCTTACTATTTGTTTATTTCCATTCTGTATAGATAATTTTAGCTCCACGACACACCAAAAGAACTGATAACCTTCATCTAAAATAAGTATAGACCCTAAGAAAATAGGAAGTTTTGATCTTTCTAAATTACTTCTAAAAAACGCTTATTTTATGAAACTATCGTACTATTTATCCTGGCTACTT
>CALDEP010000273.1 GCA_937942475.1 uncultured Aureispira sp. | reverse complement strand
AAAAATGCTAGAAATGGACATGCATGGAATGACAGAAGATCCTAAGTATTATCCACAAGCGCAAATGATTAAGGATGCAACAATGGCGTATTTTATTTATGGAAATTGGAGTGAAGGAGAGTTGTTCTTACATTTTAATGGGAATTTTCATTCTGATAACAAAGAAGGCATTGTTTGGTATTTGCGCCAGCTTAATCCAGATTTAAAAATTGTTGTTATTAGCACCGTAGAACAAGAGCGCATTGATAAATTGGATCAAGATCACATCAATAAAGGAGATTACATCTTAGCGATTCCAGAGCGTATGACAAAGACGTATTAATGGCTTGATTTGGTCATTTGAAGATTTGAAAATGGTTTCATTTGTGTGACAACAACACTATTTTCAAATCTTCAAATTATAAAATAAGCCCACCTAACGTTTCACGATATCATTTTTAGACATCCAATGATACATGTCTTCTTTCTTTAAAGCCGCTGCCATCATACTTGGAAACAAGTCAGGCGTACAAGCAAATACAGGAATATTCATACTAGCATAATGCGCTGCAACTTGCTTGTCATAAATAGGAGCCCCTTCGTCGCTTAGTGCTAATAGAGAAATAAAATTAACACCTCTTTTCTGTATCTTTTTTGCTTGTTGAAGCATTTTCTCTTCGTTCCCTCCCTCATACAAATCCGAAATGAGAATTAGAATCGTATCTTCTGGAGACTTCACCAAGGTTTCTACATAATTAAGGGCTTTGTTAATGTCTGTCCCTCCCCCTAATTGTGTTCCAAACAAAAGATCCACAGGATCATCCATATCTTTTGTCAAGTCGGCAACCGCTGTATCAAAAACAACCATATGTGTTTTTAGAGCAGGCAGAGAAGCCAATACGGCTGCAAAAATACTAGAATAAACCACAGAACTCGCCATAGAACCACTTTGATCAATACAAAGAATGATTTCCTTTAGAGCTTGCCCCTTCTTACCATAGCCAATCAATTGGTGAGGAATAATGGTTTTATATTCTACTTGATAATGCTTTAAATTTGCACGAATAGTCTTGCCCCAGTTAATTTCCTTAAACTTGGGTCTTCTATTCCGAACGGCTTGATTCAAGGCTCCTTTAATGGCTTCTAAGAGCGGATATTCTAATTGCTTTGTTAATTCTTCTACTACTTTTCGAACCACCAAACGGGCAGTTTCTTTTGTTTTGCTTGGAATCACACTGTTGAGAGACAACAAGGTACCCACTAGATGAACATCTGCTTCAACGCTTTCTAACATTTCTGGTTCCAAAAGCATCTGCTTTAAGCCTAAGTTCTCCAAAGCATCCTTTTGCATGACTTGTACCACCTGAGAAGGAAAGTACTTTCGAATATCGCCCAACCAACGATTTACTTTAGGCGCAGAATTACCCAAGCCTCCTTTTTGCCCTGCTTCATAAAGCGCATCCAAGGCAGCGTCTATTTCCATTCCCTCCGTTCCCAAAGCAACTTGCTCTTCTTCCTCTGCTTTTTTTCCTAAAACCAATCTCCAACGTTGAGAACGATTAAACCGAACTTCTTCCATTTAGTTGTTTTAAGTTGAATAGAAAAGGAGTGCAATGCACTCCTTTGTATTTTATATTTTGGGGGCAAGCGCAAAAAGGTTAAGGCATTTCAACGGTTAATAATTGACCGTTTGAATATTTTTCTGATTTTATGGCAGTACCATCTTTCTGCCAATACGTCCAACGACCTTGACGAGTTTGCGACCATTCATGAATACTCAAAGAAGAAGGCATATCTGATTTACCTTGCATTTTAAGTTGACCATTAGACCAGTAGTTTTTAACTGAAATTTTATTTTCTTCTGTTAACTCAACAATTTCCCACAACAACTTCCCGTCTTTGTCCCATTCTCTATATTCTCCACTCATCACATTATTAATAGAGAAAAATTCTCTTTGTTTGTTACCAGTAGAATACCAAGAACGGTAAGAACCATGTACTCTAGTATTTTTCATCATAACGTCCTCTTCCTTCTGACCACTTTCGTACCAACGCTTTACACGACCATACTGTTGACCATTTTTATATGGAATGGCTGATTTTTTTTCGCCACCTGCATACATTTCTACTTCCATAGAACGACCATTCCCCTCATTGATTGTTTCGTATTTCAACCAACCTTCCTTAGACCAAATTCTCTTATTTCCCATGGGTTTGCAGTCAATAAACTCTGCCTCTTCCATTTTCTCCCCTGTCTTGTACCACTTTGTTAATAAACTATTAGGACAGCCATCTTGATAAGTTACCACCCCTTTTTTCTTTCCATTGGTATAGTAAAAGGTCCATTTTCCATTACGAACAGAGGCTTTATCATGAATAGCAGAACTTCTTCCTTTTCGGATAACCTCTATTGTTTTTTCTCCTTTTTTTCCATTATAACTTCCTACAGCTTCTAGGTTACCATTAGAATAATAGTACTTCCAAACGCCTGTTTTAAATTTTGCAGAAGAATAAGCACCTTCTGTTTTGGTTTTTCCATCATCATAAAGCTCTTTTTCTATATTTTGAGCGATCAATTGGAAAAAAAATAAACTGCAAAAAAGTGTTGTAAGTAGTTTCATTATAAGGGAATTTGCTTTTAGATTCTTAGTTGGGACAATGGTGTAGAGATTATTGCAGGAATAATGCTCCCTGATATTCTCTAATGTAAAACAAATTTAACATTTTTTTAAAAAAAAGGAAATAAGAAGAATTTTTACTTCTATACTTATTCAATATTTATCAAAAAACAGGTTAGAAATAGAAAAACACAATAACATATTCTACTTCTACCCCCTTTTTCATTCTTTAAATCATCCTCTAATATCCAGAAGAGGTAAAATTTATTTTGTCGCTCTTATAATATGAATATAACCTTTAAAAGGTTTCACCGCTTCACAAGACAGACAGTTTTGCTCGACATTACAAGTATAAAAATAAACACCTTCTGGTAAATCTTGTCCAGTGTTCTGATCTTTTCCATCCCAATTAATAGCAGGATCATTGGTTTCAAAGACAACTTGCCCCCAGCGATTGGTTACTGTAAAATCAATACTTCGAATGTATCTATAGATTAAACAAGGCTTAAAGAAGTCGTTTGCACCATCTCCATTTGGCGTAAAGGTATTCGGTAGATCATAGAACGGGCAATTATCTGTTCGAATAAGATTACTAGGGTCACTTTCATTTCCTCCTCCATTTACCTCAACAGAGTCAATGGAAGTAATGTAGTAACAACCTGCCAAATTGGTAGGCGAAGGAACGTGTTGGAAAGAAGTGTCTGTTAAGCCTTGAGACTCATAAACCAAGGTGTAATTCCCATCGCAATAAGGCGCAAAGTATACTTTGAATTTAGCCACATCATTAGCACAGGTATCAGGATTATTAGACCAGGTAATCTCATTGTACAAAAAGTCTGGATTGGTTATATTTCCTTGACAAGGCTGTCTATCGGGGTTATTAGCATCATCTTGTACCGTATTACAACTAGAGATTGCTACAATCGCAGAAGCATCAGGCGCACAAGGTGCTATCGTATCCAATGGTATTCCACAGGCTTTTTGAGACTTATTCGTCAAGGTATCAGGTGTTGTATTTGTATTGTAAGAACCAAAACTCTTCACTCGATAACAATACTCTTCTCCATTCACTAATCCTGTGTGTTGATAAGCAGGAATGGTTACGGTATCCAGAAATACAAAAGTATTGGAGCCCAAAGGCAATTCTTGATAAACAGCATAAGCTGTGTTTTGCCAAGGAACCATTTCCGTCCAAGTCAAATTGTTCTGTTGGTTCGTCGAAGCTACTTCCAAATAAATAGAAGAAGCATCCCTAGTTTTTCCAATCGTATCTGTTCCAGTAAAGAACATGACGTGATAACTATAAGGATTATCAAGTGTATTTAGACCTTGTGCTGTAAAGAAGGTATCGTTTGCCAAATAGAAAGCACTGTAAGATGGTGACGTATAAATTGGACTCGCTCCAAAGTTATTTCCAGCCATGTCATCTGATTGATACAATTCATAACGATAAGGCGGAGCGTTAAACAAGGTATCCAACTCCTCTGCAATGGGTTTTGTCCAGCGCACAAAAATTTCACCTGTAGCAAGATCGGTGCTCTCTACATCAACATTAATAATTGTTGGTAAATCTTCTCTTGTTTCTATACAAACCTCCTCTGAAGTTTGCCCTGAAACAGCACTATGATAATTGGTTACATTTCCATTATAATAAATAGGTGTCGCAAATTCACCTAAAATTCGGTAACTATAAGAAGTGCCACTTTGTATGGTATTATCAATATAAGTATAACTACCTCCTGTAGCTGTTGTAACAAAACCTGTGTTAATTTGGGTATAACCCAATCCATCTAAACCTATTTGACAGGAATCTGGAATGAAATTATCACAGCCATTTTTACGCCATACCGTAAAGCCAAAAAAGTTAACTGAATTCTCACAAAGATAAGGAGCATCCCAAGTCAAAGTAGTCTGATTGGTAGTTACAGTAGCTTGCAAGTTTTCTGGTGGCGGTGCTGTAATTCTTATTTTTACAACTTTAAAGGTCGCCAAAGAGGCATTAACACCTCCTTGTATGTAGTTGTCTTTCGCTTTGAACACAATTAACCAAGGTTGTTGTTGAACATGCTCACAAACGGTTTGCCAACGGAATTGACTCGTCAAAGGAAAAGCTATTGGTGCCGTTCCAGACACATCTGTAAACGTTGCTGGCGATATAATAGAAGGAGACAAAGCACCACCTGTTGCGGTCAAGGTAACCGTTTGTGGTGGCAAATCAACATCCCAAGCTTCTACATCAAACTCTATTAAAGTACCTGCTTCAACACAAATTTCTTCTATCACCTCTAGTTCAGGAGGACGGTTAAGTGCTGATTCTATTTTAATTTGAATGTCTCGAACGATCCCCCCCAAATATTGACCATTTCTATAAGATTTAACTAAGATAGCAATGTTGTATTCTCCTGCTTGTTGCGGCGCATTCCAAGTAAAAAGCCCTGTGAGTACATCAAAAGAAAATTGATTGTTTGCTCCTGGAGAAATATCTGTTACCAATTGATACCCTGGAACCGTAACGCCTCGATCTTGCATGGGAGTAATTAACTCATAAGCAATGCTATCGCCATCGGGGTCAAAACCATTTGGTGTATGTTGGAAAATCTGACCAACCACTCCAAAGTCTACAGGTTTCTCCAAAAGAACAGGAGAACTGTTAAAACCAAAGAAGGAGGGATTAAAAAGGAACACCTCTGTTTGTATAAAGAAAGGTACATTGACAGAAGAACCGCCATTGATGTTTAGGATATTATCATTTCGATTCGGGTCTTGCATAGAAATGACATAGAACTGACCAGGAACTGGATTTGGACCAGGATAAGAGTGTGTTCCAACATAGACATTTTCTTGAATGTCGTTAAAAATAGTCGTAAAATTGGTTCGCAAAACTTCCTCTTCAGGACTTCCATCCCCCCAATTAACCGTCAAGCGATCTCGATCGGCTTGTGCACTTTGTCCACTTGTTTTAGTATAAGTAGTAATCGTTAATTCAATCGTATTCTGACCTGTTTGTTGGTAGGTCATTTCTCCTGAACGATTATGTGTTGCCCACAGTGAAAGTGGCAGTGCTGCTATAAATAGTAATAAACTAAACTGTTTCTTCATTGTAATATCCCGTTGGTGATTGTCTATTCAAGATAGCTCCGAAATCCAGACTCTGACTAAAAGTCACTGCAAAAATCGCCCCAAACTAAAGGTTTTAAATCCTTTGACAAAATTGTGTCTAATCATTAAAACGGAACACACATTTTGTCAAGCAATTCAATATATTGAATAGTTTGAGTCTTTATTATTAATACTTCGTGGAGTTTTTAGTTTTTTGAT
>CALDEP010000272.1 GCA_937942475.1 uncultured Aureispira sp. | reverse complement strand
AATGAGCTTGGGGAACTTGGATGAGTGAAGCTATGAACATTAAACATTTAGCATTTCAAAATTAAACATTAAAACCAAACTGTTAAACTACATATTATGGTATTAGGCGACCTCTCTAATTTTTTGCGTAACATCAGTTATAAAATAACGGATAATTAGCAAAGATGCTAGTTTTTATTGTTAAAAATTCAATTCTAGACAAAAAAATGACTGCCCTAGTTCATCTCTAGAGCAGCCATATAACCAACTTTTAAACTATTTTTTATTTACTAATAATCAACTTACGGACATCAACCATAGCTTCTGAACTCAAACGAATTAGATACATTGCTGGAGGTAATGTACTTACGTCTAAAGTTTTATTAGAAGCACCTGCTGGTATGCGAGTTTTCATTAGCACTTTTCCATTGACTGCAATTACTTCTACCATTAATTCTGTTGGTAAGGCTTCGCTAAAACGAAGCGTTGTTTCTGAAGTAGCAGGATTTGGTAAAATTACCAGATTCATAGTATTACTAATCTCTTCAATTCCAACTGAAACCGAAACAGAATCAGCAAAAGAACAAGCCCCATTATTAATCGTTAACGTAACATAGTGCGGTCCATTTGTAGCATAAGTATGGGTTGGATTTTGTTGTGTAGAAGTATTTCCATCCCCAAAATTCCACAACCAACTTGTTGCTCCTGAAGAAGCGTCTGTAAAGGCAGCCGTTCCGCTACTTGTAGCTGCTGAAAATAAAGCATCCACAATCTCTGCTGTAACAGTTGATAAAGCACCTGCACAAGAATCTAAACGCACTTCCCAATCATATAGGTAATAATAGTAATTCGCTAAAGGACCACTCGTCATAGACAATACATTTGGCAAAGTATATGGATAGGTTGCTGCTCCATTATTTCTATACAAATCCATGTTGTTTCCTCCAATACTATAATTTCCAGGACCAGGCACTTGGAAGTTTAGTAAAACACGTTGTCCACCATCTACTAAATTCACAGTTGCTTGTTGTAACACGGTATTTGTTGGGGCACCATTTCCATTCGTAATAGAACCATCCCACAAAGTAAAGGTTCTTGCAGCTGCACCATCGGCATCAACCCAAACTGAAATTAAGTCAAAACCTGTTTCAGCTGTAAAGTTAATCACACCATAAAAACCACTTCCGTGGTATCCACCAGCACCAACAGCAGTACCATTTGCAGGTCCTACATTCAAGGTTGGTGTAACAATGATATTTTGTACTTGATAATTCGTTGTTGCTGCCAAAGAAGGCGTACTAAACGTATCTCCTACATGCACCAAACTATTGGCACCATTGTACCAGTGTAAAGTACCATTTGCATTCGTTGCCGATAATTCTACGGATGTATTAGGACAACCTGCCCCATTATTTGTAGACGTAACTTCTGGGTATTCAACGACCACATAAGCATTTTTAACCTCTGTATCAGCACCTATACCATTTGTTGCTTGTAGAGAAACATTGTACGTTCCACTAGCAGGATAGGTATAAGTAGGGTTGGCTTGAGTAGAAACACCACCATCTCCAAAGTTCCACAACCATTGCGTTGGTTGATTTCCTGATTCATCTTTAAATTCAATCGTTCCATCACAAGTATAGAGTACATTGGAAGAAAAATCAGCCGCTGGAGCTAATGCTCCAAGAACATTTACGTTGATATTATCAACATATAGATTATTACCATAACCACAAATATTCACAAAACGCAACACCACATTACTACCTAAATAAGTCGTTAAATCAATGGTATCATTTCTCCAATCTGACGCAGCTGTTGGCTGCCAAGATTGAGTTGCATTCGCCCCTGTCGCCAAAGTAGCTCCTCCCTTGAAATAAACAGGACTAAATGTTTGACCACAATCGGTCGATAAATCCACTCTCAGATCATCTAAAAGTGTTGCACTATAACCTCGATAAGCAACGTCAAAGGTCATCATAGCACTAGCTCCTGGTGCCGTTTGCGTCATATCCAAGGTTACAAAACTAAAGACATCTTCTTGTCCTGCTGCATTATAATTAAAGTTATTGATCGACATCGCTGAGGTAGCTGTACCAGCAGCACCAGTCGTATTTGCTAATTCCCAAGTTGTTGCATTATCTGCATTGATAATATAAGAAGATGGCGGAGGGAAAATACCTCCATCAAAATCTTCGGCATAAGGGAAACTAGCCAAAGGATCTAGTACTGTAACCATTTGTGTAATCGTATCGTTACAATGGGTACTATCTGTACTTAAACCCGTCCAAGTTTTTAGTTCATAAACACCTGCTGCTGGTATTGTAAGTAGTGTTGCAAAAGAAAAACTAGCAGAACTACCAGAAGTTAAGTTCGCAACATAGGTTTCTGTTACCACAGGATTTGTTCCTAATTGGTAATAAACAGGGAAATTTGTTTCTGTAAACAAACCTATATTTTCTACAGTCATGGTAACAGCTGTTGTGGTGCTACCACAAGTTTCAAGGATTGCCCCAGGAGCATCCAAACTTGCTACACCCGCATCATTATCACCAGAACAAGACAAGAAACAAACGGTTCCGCCTCCTACTGCTCCAGCATAATTTACGGCAATTTGGCGCAAGCCTCGTATTCCATTTGCACCAATGGCACGAACAGAGAACCATTGCGCATCATTAATATCTGCAACCGTAACATTATAAGTCAAGGCAGTAGTTGTTGCAATGGAATCCATAAACTTTTGTCCTAACATAAAGACATCATATCCTGTTGCTCCAGGAACTGCATCCCAAGCCAATTGAATTTCATTAACACTTGGGCAAACACGATTTATGCGTACATTTTGTGGGCGTTCAATGATGGTAAACACAGCATCACTTTCATCTGTTACTCCAGCTCTTGAAATACGCACTTTTGCTTGTCCTGTAATAGTAGTAGGAACTGTCCAATCTAAAATACGGCTTGCTCCAGGTTCTGCTGCTGCAATCGTTGTCCAAGAAGCACCATTGTCTGTTGTATATTCAATCAAAAAAGTTCCTGTCGTTCCATAAGCATCCCAATGAATTCTATCATTAGCACCAGGAATTAGTCCTTCTCCTCCCATTGGATGAATCACAGTGATGTCGTCCATCAAAAATTCATACACCACATAATATTCTTGCGTTCCCATAGGAACAGTTGTTCCTGCAATATCCAAGGTGTAAGTTCCTGCCACAGGATTATCAATAGCAATCTGCTCTATATTATTCAAATGATCCGCTCCTCTTGTTGCAGGAAGCGCCAAAGTGGTTGCATTAGGCGTATGATCTAACAACCAAGGTAAATGTACCGTTGATGCTGGATCTGTTACTGTTGCATCCAAATCATTCACTAAAGCCGTTGCAGCAGCCGTAGAAGCTTCTACATCTGCCCAGTATACCATAATTTTGGCACGCTGCACACCTGCTGGAATGGTAATAGAATGACCATTACTTGCTCCTTGCGTTAACGTTCCACTCATATAACGGTTGTCTTCTAAGAGTTTAACCGCTTTTAGACCATTTACTTTTCCCCAACCATAAATAAAATCAGGTCCATCGTTTCCTAAATCATTTGCCGTATTCAACATCACTGCTTTTAATAAAGCAGAAGGTGCTACTACGCCTCCATTCAAATCGCTGTATGCATCATACATTTGCGCCATTACCCCACAAATCCCAGGTGCCGCAGCAGACGTTCCTCCACCTGGTGCATAACCATTGTCTGGATCTGTAGACATTTGAGAGTTACCATGTGCAGAGATATCTGGCTTGATTCGTCCATCTGACGCAGGGCCACGGCTACTACTTCCAATAATCCCATCAGATTCATTTAAGTTGGCTGTTGCAATAACATTTTTACCAATCTTGTGTCCTCCTGTAACGTTTCCCCATTGATCTCCTGCACCATAACCACAATCTTGATTGTTGCTATTTCCTGCTGAAAAGGTTTGCATTAAATTAGGGTTATTATAAATTTCTTGATCTACTAAAACCGTCGTATTCGTATATCCCCCGTTACAACCATTACTATAAGAAGAAGAAAAAATCAATACCGCACTATCTTGGTGCAAAGGAATTGTCCCTGCCATAGAAGCAACATATTGACGAACGTGGATATAAGATCCCGTTGCCATACCACGAATTGATGGGTCTAGATTTCCTGCTCCACCTGCAATTCCTGTCGTCATGTCTCCATGTGTTCCTGTAAAATCTCCTGCTACATTGTCTTGATTCGTACGTCCTTTAAAATCAATGTGTGGTCCTACAAACCCATCGTCATTAATGGCAAAGGTTACCCCTGTTCCATCATAATCTCTAGCGCCTTGAAAGTCTCCATCAATAGCGTTTGCACGGTGCAAATGGCGTCCATCATCTGATTCTGGCGTTCCAGGCTCTGACATAATATCAATGTAGCGGATAAATGGTGCATGCACCACTTGCTCTACTTGACTTGGTAACAATTGAGCCACCACCATTTGAGCATGATCCATTGAGGTATTGATGCTCAAACCTAGTTTTTTCATTTCAGCTTTCGCTATAGAAGGGTTAATATCTTGATAATACTGAATGCTTACCGTGATGTGATTTCCTTCCATCGCCCAATCTGGATAATCTTCGTCTTCCAAGCGTTGACCAATTTTGTAGGTCTCCTCTATGGCAGAAATGCTTCTGAGGTTCAAGCTTTTTAAGGCATTGATATTCACGTCCATTGGAATGGATGCCACATACAATTTATTGGGAATGTATTCTAATAATTTGATACCAGCCGCTGCAATTTGCTCTTGTTGTGCAGTAGTTGGTATGCTATTAAATTGTAGGAATCGATAAAAACGATTCGCAAAAATTTCATTTTGGTTTAATTGGCGAACAGACTGAAAATCCGATGCATTGGATTCTAGCTGTTTGGCACCTTTAAGGAAATTCACGGTATAATCCTGTGCGTACAGGTTACCGAAAAATAGCCCTATGAATGCCATCGTTAAGATAGAAATACGGTTCATAAAATGTTTTTTTGAGTGAAAAATACAACAATAATTTTGCGAGTTTATTGATTTTGATACAAAAGATCAATAATTCTTAAAAATACAAAATTTTAATAGGATAGTCATTCAGATTTGTGTAAAAAAATGATTCTAAATTTCTATCCATCAGAGAATATGCCTTATTAAATAACTAACCTTTGCTAAATGCTGTTGTTCTAAGATCCTTATAATAAAATAAGAGCCTTCCCAATAATGAAAAGACTCTTATTCTTATTTTTTAGTACGATTGCTTTGAAGTTATTTAGAAATAAGCCTTCCTGCTAAATGAAGGGTAAATTAGGATCCTGAAATCCCTCTTTCAAACCTATTCTTAAACAACTCTAGATTTCTTTCTTGCAAGTAAGACAAACGTATTTATTTCCTTGCTGGCTAGTAGATGCAACGTGCTTTTCTGCTACTTTATTAATAAAGTTATTATAAACATCCTCGTTCTTATCGTTCGATTTGATGTCTTTTTTTACCACTTTATAATACTCTCCTTCCCATTCATTGTATCCCCAACAATTTGGACACATTCCCTCTGGTGCAGCACCAACAGCTTCGCCATTGTCTTTTTTTGTAAAAAACGCTTTTATCTTTTCGATCATAATTATAGTATTTAAAATTCAAAACAATAAATTTTTATCGCTCTACTGTCCGACCACGATTTTTCGAACTTCAATAATTTCATTCGTAGACAAACGCATCAAATATAAAGCAGGCGTCAAGTTATTTACATTCAAGGTTTGACTAGTAGTTCCTGCGGTTAAGATGGTTTCCAAAACAACTCTCCCATCCATACTCATCAATTCTACTCTTAAATCTTCTGGTAATTCTTGGCTAAAAGATAATGTTGTATAACCTTGTGTTGGATTAGGAGCAATGTTCAAGGTCATGTCATTTCCTAGTCGTTCGATGCCAACAGAAACAGTGACAGAATCAGAAAAAGAACAAATTCCATTCACGGTCAACGTAACATAATGAGGTCCATTTGTAGTGGTATACGTATGCATAGGATTTTGTTGTGTAGACATTGTTCCGTCACCAAAATCCCACATCCAACTTGTAGCTCCAAGAGACGCATCTGTAAAACTAGCGGTTCCACCACTAATCACACTGGCAAAATCAGCATTAACTACTTTGGCTTCTACCGACTCTCTAGCACTCACACATTCTGATGCTAGGCTCAATTCCCAGTTATAAAAATAATAATAAAACCCATTACTTGTTGTTGTCGCACTCACCATATCAAGAACTCCAGCCAAGCTATAAGGATATACCGCAGAACCATTATTGTTTCGGTACAAATCCATTTGATTTCCAGCCAAAGAGTAATCCCCCGCACCTGGAACTTGAAGGTTCAATTGAACTCTAGAAGGTCCATCTGGAATATTAACAGTTACTTGACTAAGAATCGTGTTCGTTACATTACCACCATCAGCAATATGCCCATCGTACAAATAAATCGTTCGTGGTCCACCTCCATCTGCATCAACCCAAACGGATAAAATTTCAAAGCCTTGAGCTGCTGTAAAATTAACCCCTCCTGTGAAATTTCCACCATGATAACCACCGCTACCTACAGTAACACCATTTACTGGTCCTGCATAATCCGTTACACTTGTAGTCGTCACATCTTCCACAAAATAAGTTGTATTTGTCGTTAAAGCAGGCGTCGTAAATGTATTTCCTGTATTCACTAAAGTATTAGAACCATCGTACCACCTCAAGGTTCCTGTTCCATTGGTAGCCGCTAAAGTAGCCGTTGTATTGATACAAGTTTCTGCATTGGTAATAGAAGTTACCTTCGCTTTTTCAACTGTCACATAAGCCGTTTTAATAACCGTGTCCATGCCTTGTGCATTGCTAGTTTGCAAACTTACCGTATAAACACCACTGTTAGCATAAGTATAGGTAGGATTCTGCTGAGTAGAAAGTCCGCCATCGCCAAACTGCCACAACCAACTCGTTGGCGCATTGCTTGATAAATCATCAAATTGTACGGTTCCTATACAAGTATAGGTTAAGTCGGAGCCAAAATTTGCTGTCTGTCCAAGGACCATTTGGCAGCAAAAACTACTGAATAAAAAGACTGCAATAAGGTTTGTAAAATTACGCATAAAGGTATGGTTTTGTTAGTAATCATTCGTTTTAAGTACCTTGCAATAATACAAAATTTTTATGGCAATTTTATGTTTAAATAGCTCCTACTGTTCCCTTCTAGTTATAATATGAAGAAAAAATCTGTTTATAAACTTTTGTTACCCTAGCCTATAAGTCGCCAATTTACGGTCCGCCTCCAATCCTGTTTGTAGAGAGTTTTGTTTTTTGTAATAATAACCTTAAAAATGGATGTTCCAACAGGACAAGCCCTAAAGTAAATCTAGAATAGACCTCCTAGAGTACAGCGATCTCTTACCAGCCGTTTATTTAAAAAATTCAAATCAACTTATAATTTTTGAATTTGCGCTCCATTTCTTACCTTTGAGCTTCTTTAAATTTGTTATGTATTATTTTATAATAAAAAAACAATAACACACTATGGCTAATGCATTTTTTAAGGTACCGACACCGATTAACGAACCTGTAAAAAGCTATGCTCCAGGAAGCAAAGAAAGAGCAGAACTAAAAGCACAATTGGCTGTCTACAAGGCAACTCAAACCGATGTGCCTATGATTATAAATGGAAAGGAAGTTCATACAGATGTTAAAGTTTCTATGCACCCTCCCCATGAAAAGAAACATGTATTAGGACATTACAGCAAAGGGAATGCAACGCATGTAACTGCGGCTATTGATGCTGCTTTGGCGGCTAAAGATGCTTGGGAAAATACTTCTTGGGAACATCGTGCGGCTGTTTTCATGAAAGCGGCTGAATTATTAGCAGGTCCTTATCGTGCAAAAATAAATGCTTCAACTATGTTGGCGCAATCTAAAAATGCTTATCAAGCAGAGATTGATGCAGCTTGTGAGTTGATTGATTTTTTCCGTTATAATGTACAGTACATGACGGCATTGTATAGCGAGCAACCAGATTCTAACCCTGGTATGTGGAACCGTTTGGAACATCGTCCATTAGAAGGTTTTATCTTCGCTATTACGCCATTTAACTTTACGTCTATTTGTGCAAACTTATGTGCAGCACCTGCCATGATGGGTAATGTTGTGGTTTGGAAACCTGCTGAAACGCAAATCTATTCTGCAAAAGTATTGATGGATTTGTTCAAAGATGCTGGACTTCCTGATGGCGTTATCAACTTGGTTTTGGCGGACGGTCCTGAAACAGGAGACGTTATTTTCAATCATAAAGAATTTGCTGGTTTGCATTTCACAGGTTCTACAGGCGTTTTCCAAAACTTGTGGAGAACGATTGGTAACAACATTTCAAAATACAATTCTTATCCTCGTATCGTTGGAGAAACAGGTGGTAAAGATTATGTTCTTGCACATCCTTCTGCAAATGCAAAAGACGTAGCAACTGCCTTGTCTCGTGGTGCATTTGAATACCAAGGACAAAAATGTTCTGCGGCTTCTCGTGCCTACATTCCTAAAAGCTTGTGGCCTGCTGTCAAGGAAAACGTCGTTAAAGATTTGGCTTCTATGAAAGTTGGTACCGTAGAGGACTTCTCTAACTTTATCAATGCTGTAATTAGCGAAGCATCTTTTGACAAAATAGCAGCTTACCTTGATCGTGCCAATGCCGATGACAGCGTAGAAGTTGTTGCTGGTGGTACTTATGACAAATCAGAAGGTTACTTTATTGACCCTACTGTTCTTAGAGTTGATGACCCTAAGTATGTCACTATGTGCGAAGAACTTTTTGGACCAGTTATGACCATTTACGTCTATGAAGATGATAAATTTGAAGAAACAATGGACATTCTTGATGAGTCTTCTCCTTATGCTTTAACAGGTGCTTTGTTTGCAGTTGATCGTCAAGTGATCGAAAAAGCAGCCCATCGTTTGCGTCATACCGCTGGTAATTTCTACATCAATGACAAACCTACTGGTGCTGTTGTTGGACAACAACCTTTTGGTGGTGGTCGTGCTTCTGGTACGAACGACAAAGCAGGTTCTATCTTGAACTTATTGCGTTGGGTATCTCCTCGTACTATCAAAGAAACCTTTGTTCCTGCTACAGATTACCGCTACCCATTTTTGGATGAGGCTTAGTCTATCATTATAATACTCCGTTGATTTTTTAGTTTTTCTATAAAAAAGCATCTTGCATTAGTTTGATTATCAGCTTTTTAACATTTTAACTAGCAAAAATACATCCTGCTGATAATCAAACTAATACGATTTAGCTACGCTGAGCCTTCGGGTTTTCAACGGAGTAATGTACTAAAGTTCGTTAACTTAAAAAACTATTTACAATTATGGATTATTTCGAAGAATCGCTTAATTTGCATCGTTATTTGAAAGGAAAAATTGGCATTCGTAACAAAATGGATGTTCGTACTCAAGAACACCTTTCCTTAGTTTACTCTCCTGGCGTTGCAGCTCCATGCTTAGAAATACAAAAAAATCCAGAAGCCGTTTGGGATTATACAATGAAAAGCAATTGTGTTGCCATCGTAACCGATGGGTCAGCGGTTCTTGGATTGGGAAATTTAGGAGCAGCAGCTTCTATTCCTGTAATGGAAGGGAAAGCCATGTTATTCCGTCGTTTTGGTGGTATTAATGCTTTTCCAATTTGTTTGGACACACAAAATGTAGACGAAATAGTAGAAACGGTTCGTCGTATTGCTCCTGTTTTTGGAGGAATCAACTTGGAAGACATTGCTGCACCAAGAAGTTTTGAGGTAGAGGAACGCTTACAAGATTTAGGGATTCCTGTTTTTCATGACGATCAACACGGAACAGCTATTGTTGTTTTAGGTGCTTTGATTAATGCTGCTAAGCTTGTTGGAAAACGTCTAGAAGATTTATCCGTTGTCATCAATGGCGCAGGAGCAGCAGGGATTGCTATTGCTAAATTGTTGCGCTGTGTCGATCATGGAGATAACGATAGTATTTGTACGCCCGTTAAGGAAATGATTATCTGTGACAGTAAAGGTATTGTACATAGAGACAGAGATAATTTGAATGATGCAAAGAAAAAAGCGCTAGGTTTTACCAATCTAAACAACAAAAAAGGGTCTTTAAAAGATGCACTTGTTGGTGCTGATGTATTTGTTGGGGTGAGTATGGGCAATTTATTAGTTGCTGATGACATCAAAACGATGGCAAAAGATTCTATTATTTTTGCTTTGGCAAATCCTACGCCTGAAATTATGCCTGAAGAGGCGTACAAAGGTGGTGCGGCTATTGTTGGAACTGGAAGAAGTGATTTGCCAAACCAAGTTAATAATGTCTTGGGATTCCCTGGTATCTTTAGAGGTGCTTTGGATGCTCGTGCCACTCAAATTACTCCAAACATGAAGCTTGCAGCAGCTTATGCTATTGCAGAAAGTATTTCTAATCCTTCTAAGGACATGATTATTCCTCCTGCATTGGATGAGGTGGTTGCTTACAAAGTTGCAAAAGCTGTGAAAGAAGCGGCTTTGAAAGAAATGGGTAAACAAAAATAAAGGTTGTTTAGAAGTTGTTTAGAATTAAGTAATAATCAAATATGAAATCACTTTTTGCCCTACTCTGCGTTGGATTTTCGTCAAATAGCTACGGCTATTTTCCTCAAATCCGCCTTAATTAGGATCAAAAATTGTACTCATATTTAAAAAAGACGCAATTCTAAACAACTTCTTATATAAATTGATAATAAGCGGAATAAATAGGAAAAAAGTAAAACGACAGATCATGTTCGACAACAAATAAAATCTTAATAAATAGATGGGTCGGTCACATTCTTAGTTTTTTATCGTTATATTCATACTTGGCTTTTGCTAGCTCTAAAGAGTTGAATATCCTAGAGCTACGTTTTTTTTTCGTGTTAATAAACTAGGTTCCTTTAAATTTCAGCTTATTCTTATCATTATAATAAATTACAACTATGAAAAATTTATCCCTACTTTTAGTACTTGTTTTCGTTCTAACCATCCTAGCTTCTTGTGGAAGTAGTCCTTATAAAAAGCGTAAGGCTTGTAAAGGAAATGGTAGCTGGTCTGGCAAACGTAATCTTGGTGCAATTGACCAAAACAAAGCACAACAACAAATGTATGTTTTGGGTACAAAAGAAGAAGAAATTAAGCAGAATTAAATCAATCTGATATAAAAGATAAAAATCCAACATTAGGCAATTGCTTTTTGTTGGATTTTTTATTGATCTATTACCAATTATCATGGAAGCAAAAATCCTTCAACATTTATCCAAAGATCCTTTATTAAAAAAAGCACTTAAAGCAGTAGAAATTCAAGCATCTAAGCCAGAAACAACCGTTTATGGCAGCTTGCTTCGCTCCATTATATCACAACAACTTTCAGTCAAAGCTGCTGCAACTATTTATGGGCGTTTTGTCGATTTATTTGATAGTAAAACGCCCAATCCTGCGCTGGTTTTGGAAAAAAGTGCAGAAGAGTTGCGTGCGGTTGGTTTATCCAAACAAAAGTCGGGCTATATGCACAATATTGCAAGCTTTGCCCAAGAGCATGATTTCGACAAGATGGATTGGGACAGCTATACCGACGAGGAAATTATAAAATTTCTGACGCAAATTAAAGGCGTAGGCGTTTGGACGGTGCAGATGATTTTGATGTTCACTCTTGAACGTCCAGATGTGTTGCCAACCGCTGATCTGGGCATTCAACAAGCCATTCAGCAATTGTATGGTCTAGAAGAAACAGGAAAAGCGCTCTTGACTAAAATGAAAGAAATCGCTGCCCCTTGGAGCCCTTATCAAACGACGGCTTGCTTGTATTTGTGGCGCTGGAAAGATCAATAGTTTTCGTTCTTTGACAACTCTCCTCATGATTTACTGCGTGAGAAGTTTGCAGAAGAACCATAGTTCTTATAAAAAAAATCAAAACAGCTTTCGCTCTAATTTTTATTAGAATTCTAAAAAACTATTTATTTTTAATTTTGTTAATAGTTCTGACAAGAAATCTATTTTAAAATAAGCATATCACATTATAATATAAAAACAAACCAATGGCAACAATTACATTTAAAGGAGCTCCAGTTCAAACGTCTGGTGAAATCCCAACAGTAGGTAGCAAGGCACCTGATTTTACTTTAGTAAAAGGCGATTTATCCAATGCTACTTTGGCTGACTTTAAAGGGTCTAAAGTTATTTTAAATATTTTCCCTAGTATAGATACGGGCATTTGTGCCATGTCTGTAAAGGCATTTAACAAAGAAGCAGCAGGGCTAGAAAACACAAAAGTATTGTGTATTTCAAAAGATTTGCCATTTGCTCAAGGTCGTTTTTGTGGTGCTGAAGGAATCGAAAACGTGATTAATCTATCGGATTATGCTAGCAGTGCTTTTTCTAAAGATTATGGTTTATTGATGACGGATGGTCCTTTGCATGATTTGTCTGCAAGAGTTGTCATTGTGTTGGACGAAGAAGGAACGGTTACGTATACAGAATTGGTGGAAGACATTGTTCAGGAACCAAATTATGCTGCGGCATTAGCTGCTCTTTAAGTTATTATAAGTAAAAAAATAAGTTAGTTTAATCTAACAAAA
>CALDEP010000271.1 GCA_937942475.1 uncultured Aureispira sp. | reverse complement strand
TTTTTTTGTAAAAAAAAACTAAAACCTTGCAAAAGCAGCGAAGCTAATCCCACGACCACGAAGTAGCAGCGGAGCTAAGTATTAACTTTAATTATTAGCCTATAATTTAACTTAGATAAGCGCTATTTGTCAGAATGGAGCTATTCTAGCTGTTATCTATATCGTATAGTTTTAGGCAGCTTAGAAAACTAATTACTCTAAATGGTGGGCGAGTACCCCAAATAGAGTTTAGAACGCCTTTTTACTTTTTAAGCACAAAGGAAAAAACTACACATTTTTAGTGCAAGGTCTTTCGATAATTTTATAGGAAAATAACAAGGCAAAACCATTGTGTTCAATAGCCAAAAATGAAGCTTGAGGTCCATAAACTTCAAGCACTAATGACCTATCTACCTTACTCATCCTGCTTCAGAATTAGGATGAAAGGTAGCTCCTCTATTTTCTTTTGAATAGGCATTTTCGAAGACTATCATGGTACTAATTCTGCTGTGTGTTAAATATAGTGTATTAATTTGTCTGTTAAAAACACCCATTTTCACTCTAAAAACTTTATTATGAAATATGTAAGTTTACTACTTGTTCTATTATGGTCTAATACAACTGTTGCTCAAAATAATGAGAAGGGCGTTTCTTCTGTGAGTGGTATTGTTATGGACCAGGAATCTCAAAATTCTTTAGAAAATGTATTGGTAGAATTGTTAAATATTATGCCTAGAAAATCTGCCTTGACAGATAACAAAGGAGCCTTTCGATTAGAAAAAATTCCTATTGGACGTCATCGATTATTGGTTTCGAAAGAAGGTTACGAACAAACAATGGTTACAGATATTGTTTTAAGTGCAGGAGGAAGTATTGAACTGGAAGTAAACCTAAACGAACTTTTCATTGATTCTAAATCAACGCAAATTGAAAATAAAAAAGTACGTCAATTTACAAAAACAACAAAAGATAAGCCTAATAATACAATGGCGGGAATTAGCGCTCGTCCATTTACAATAGAAGAAGTTTCTAGATATGCAGGCTCTCGAAATGACCCTGCGCGTTTGGTCACAAATTATGCGGATGCAAGTGGTTACGACGACTCTAGGAATGACATTGTTATTCGAGGTAATTCTCCATCAGGTGTACAGTGGTTGATAGAAGAATTGCCCATCGAAAACCCCAACCATATTTCTACTATTGGAACAACAGGAGGGGTTACTCCAATTTTGAATACCTACGCCTTAGGAAATTCTGATTTTATGACTGGAGCTTTTGCCGCTCAATATGGCAACACGGTTGCAGGAGTATTTGATTTGAGTTTGAGAAAAGGCAATACGAATAAAGTTAGATTTATGGGAGTATTGGGGACTCAGCGATTAGAGGTGTTGCTTGAGGGGCCTTTGAGTAAACGAAAAGAGGGCGGCTCTTTTTTGGTGAGTGTTCGAGGGTCTTTAGGGAATTTTTTATTCAAAGATGTTTTTCCTGTAGATCCAGAGCATCAAGATATTAATTTCAAAATCAATTTTGGTAAAAAGAAATTTGGGGAATTAGAAGTTTTTGGAATAGGAGGGAGAAGTGTGCTTTTTATTCCTTATCAAGAGGTTTCTTTTTTGGATGAGGTTCGATACGATATTTTTGAAGATGAAGAATACAACCACCAAAACTGGATGGGTTTATTGGGGGTGAAATACACCAGTTATTTATCACAGAATACATTTTGGAGAACAATAGTCGGCGCGACCTTGCATTACAATAGCGTACGTTGGGTTTATAATGAGGAAATAGCGCCTGGAGAGATTGATCGAGAAACAACCTATTCTATTGATAATAGACGTCTAAATTATATGATTCATAGTTATGTGATGTCTAAATTGAATCAAAAAATAACTTTAAGAGGTGGTCTTTCTGGAAATTATTATGATTTAAGTCTGTACGAGTATTATGATTACGAAGATCAAGTGGACACTGATTTTAAGGGTGGTATGGGATTAATACGAGCCTACATTCAGGCTAAATATAGCCCAATTCAAAACTTAACCTTCCATCTAGGTTTGAGTTCACAATATCTAAGCTTGAATCAAAATATTGTTTTTGAACCTCGTTTTTCTATGAATTGGGAATTCTTCCCTGGACATACACTTAGTGCTGGTTATGGTTGGCATCATCAAATGCAGAATTATTTGGCTATGTTTTATACTCCTATAGTAGGACAGAATTCATTAGGAGAACCTATTTATAGCAATGAAAATCAAAAATTAAAATTTACTAGTAGCCATCATTTTGTATTAGAATACAATTGGATTATTGCTCAAAACTGGCGTTTTAAATTACAAGGATATGCACAGTTACTAGATCAAGTTCCAGTAGAAATAGATCCTTCTTCTCATTCTGATGCGAATATTGGAGCCACCTTCTACGATGTTTATACAGAAGAATTGATGAATGGAGGTCAAGTGAGAAATATGGGGGTAAATTTGACCGTCGAAAAATTCTTTGCAAAAGATTATTATGGACTGTTATCAGGAAGTTATTTCTCTTCTAACTATACTGGAAGTGATGGGGTTTGGCGACGTACCATTTTTAATAACACTTATATTGCAAATTTATTATTTGGAAAAGAATTTAAGTTTGGAAAGCGAAAACGTCAAGCATTTTTTGCAGATGTTCGATTCTCCACAATGGGGGGACGTCCCTACACTCCAATTGCTTTGGAAGAAACGCTTGCTTCTTTTCAGTCTGGTGATCAAGAAGTGATTTACCAAGAGGAGGAAACGAATGCCCAAGACTTGAGACCTTTCTATCAAATTGACTTGAAAATCGGTGTTCGATTTAATACCCAAAAATCGGTGCATACGATTAAAGTTGATTTTTTCAATATAGCAAATATCAACAATCCTTTTGCGGTTCGTTATTCAGAGGCCTTTGATCCTTTTAATGCCAATCAACAAATTCAAGGACAGGAGGAAGTGATTTATCAGCGTGGATTTATTCCCGATATTACTTATATCGTACAGTTTTAGAATTGATGGAGTTGTTTAGAATTAAGAGGGATAGGGCCTTAGCCTCTATCCCTCTATTTGTTTGACTATCAGTGTTTTAATTTAATGAAGGTTGAGATTTTATTTCACTGATAATCAAATAGATATGATTTGGCTGCGCTGTTACTGCGTGATCTGCACGAAGTATCATTCAAAAGAAGCATACTATTAAACGTAAGTTTTAACACTTATTCTTGCAGAAGTGTTATTTTTAGTGTTATATTAATAACTTGAGTATATTATTTCGCAAATATTATTGTTTAATGATTCATCATTACTCTGTTGAAAAGCCGAAGGCTCAGCGCAGCTAAATCGTATTAGTTTGATTATCAGTAGGGTGTTCTTTTGTTAATTAAAGCGCTAAGGTGTTGATAGTTAAATTAATGTAAAATGTTTTTTTATTTTTTCATAGAAAACTAAAAAACAAACGGAGTATCAATTCATAAAACTTAGTTATTTTGTTTGAAAATAATTTAGATAAGAAATGCAACATTTAGATGATTTAAACGTTTATTACATATAAGATAAATTATTTCCAAATTTCCCAAAAAATAAAATCCCAAATTATAATAAAGAATGGAGTATAAGACCAAAGAAATGTTAATAACTGTTGAGTCAGGTAACATTATACATGCAACATTACATAGTCATGTTGAACAAGTAACGATAGAAGGAGCAAAAGAAAATATTAATGCTTTTAAAAAAATTGCAAGTACAGATAAAAAAGAGAAAGGATTAATTAACTGGATACCATCTTTTTATGTAAGCAAAGACGTTATCAGATATTATAATGAGGAATTTAATAACCTGCCAATAAACTTGATTGCTATTGTCATAACCTCATTTCCTTCTAGATTTGTAACAAACATTTTCTTGAAAATAAGAGAAAGAACTGTAGCAGATAAAGGTAAAGCTATAAAAACCTTTAATAGTAAGGAAGGTGCGGTGACTTGGCTACAAACAGAATTAGCTTCGCCCAATCGTAATGGCAAAGGGTAGCCTGAGGTAAAGAAATATATGAAGGCTATGCCTAATTTACACCATATCTATCACCTCAATCAAGCCTGTTTTTGCATTAAATACCATCTGTTGCACGGTAATTGACATCTTAACAGCCTTGTCATTAAGTATCTTGAAGCAGTCTGTACTATTTGCAGGTAAATCTTGACTAAGTAGGAATTTTGTTTTATCATAACGTCCACAAGACGTGTCTTTTAAGGCACTTTGATTCTTGTTTTCGTAAGCCATTTTTTTGTAATCATTGGTGACAATTATACAACTATTTTCAGCAAATCGAGTTTTGCTAGAACGAGGTGTTCGTTCAATCACAAGCATTTCATGCGCTGTTTTTCCTGCTACCAAAAGTAAACAATCACAGATAATTTCCGTTTGCTCTAATATTTCTTGAGCTTCTTGAAAGTTGTAATCTCCTTCTAGCACTTCTCGAAGTAAAAAGGTAATGGGTTTTGCCATATTAGGCGCCTCGTCACTTACAATGGCATTCAAGGTAAGTGAAAATTCATTAGGTTTTATACCCGAAAGCACCCCAACAAAGCCTACCCAACCAACCGATTGAAAGACGGTTTTGCCTCCTTTAGTATAGTTGAGAATTTTGGTGTATTTTTTTAAAACATCATTTTCTGTCCACCAATCCAAATTTCGAGCATGCCAAATAGAGTCGTCTTTTTGAAAGGCGAAGGCAGTACAAGCAAAAGCAAACTTGACAATGTCATAGTACAAATTCGCAATCAAAATTTGATCTGCGCTATAGTCACAATAGTTTGCAATGCATTCAATTTCTTTGATGTAGCTAGCAGGAATAAATAAGCTTTTGTACGCTTCCAAATAAGATTCAATCAATTCCACATAATCTTCCAAATCAATCCAATAACAAGCAATAATTTCGTTGATTTCTTTTGTGTAATTAGCGGCAAAATGCCAGCGTTCTTCTGGAGGAAGATCTAGGTTTATTTCTATGTTTTGCATGATTCTAGCTTATGGTGTAAATCTTATTTCTTGTTCTTGTACAACTCTTACTACATTAAAAACGTTCCCACAAATTAACGTTCCTCCCTTTGTAATTCATTCCCATAATCCTCCACAATTTTTACAAACTGATGGTAAATTTCTTGATGTTTATCGGGCAAAATTAAGAAACGAAAACCAGTTTCAAGCTCTACCCAAATACTATCCCGAGGATGTCGTTGATAAGAATAGCTTGTGGCTTCAGGAAACAAATTTTCATATTTGACCACCAATTGATTTAGCACTTCCCAGCCGTCGAGGTAACTGTCACTAAAGTATTCTTCGCCCAAAATGGTATAGAGTACCCCTTGATTCAAAATAAAAGAAACCTTATAATTTAAGCCTCTTTTAATGGAAAACTGCACTACACTTTGTTCCCAATAAAGCCAAAGCTTTTGAGTTCCTAAAATCAAATCTAATTTGCGTTCCAAAAAACCTAAGTCAATTGGATAGTCGGCAGCATGATCATAGGTGACTTTTTTATGAAACCCATTCTTGAGATAAATTTCAATAACAACACCAGAAACACGCTCAATAGAACTTTTGAAAGAAGGTTCTTTTATATCAAAAAAGCCTGATTTTTTAATGATATGATTAAGGTTGTGAATGCGCTTTCGGTAAATTTTCCATTGGAAAAAACCAAGTAATCGAACCGCCTCTTTTCCATGAAAAAGTACATTGCCTAGCGCATCTATAGAAATGTTATAAGAAGGACTTCCCCAAGCTGGAGTTCGACTAAATTTGACAATGTGAAACTCTGTTTGTCGAGCAGCATACAAATCGATAACCTCCTTTTGTTGGTTATTATTTTCTATGGCAAGGTTTAGCTCTTGATCTAATTGCGCTTGTTTTTGTAACAACTCAGCTTTCTCAATCTTTAATAAAGAGTTGAGATCTTCCAATTTATTGCGTTCCTCTTCCAGCCGCTTTAACCTTTCTTGAATACGTGTACTTTTACGAATGATAATTCCAAAAATTATCACAAAAGGAAAAATAGCAACCGTAATAACAAGAAAAGTAGTCATGCACGCATATTATTAGATACAAAGCAATAATACTTCGTGGAGTTTTTAGTTTTTTTGCAAAAAACATAAAAACACATCTTGCATTAGATTGATTATTAGATTATTAGTGCTTTGAATGCGTAAAAGTCATCTTGCTGATAATCAATTCAATACGATTTATGCACGAAGTATAGAAACAAAGAACCATGATGTTTAAAGTCCTAAAATTTGTTTTTCCACATCATTGATTCTACAGGCTGGATGGTACGCTCGTTGTATTTGGCATTTTTTTTCTTGTTATAATAGGTCTCAATTTCACCATGTACCACAAAATAAATTAACTGCCCAATTGGCATACCTTTGTAAATACGTACCGGATGGGTACAAGATATTTCCAAGGTCCAAGTATTACAAAACCCAACATCGCCTTTTCCTGCGGTAGCATGAATGTCAATTCCCAAACGCCCAACACTAGATTTGCCTTCCAAAAAAGGAACCGAGTTATGCGTTTCGGTATATTCTTCCGTAACACCTAAGTAAAGCATACCAGATTGCAAGATGAATCCTTCTTCAGGAATTTCAAAAGATTCGATCTCATTGTGTGCTTTTGCATCAAGAACCCGATTTTTGTAGGTTGCCAAGTATTTACCCAAATGCACATCATAAGAATTGGTACCTAAACAATTAGGGTCAAAAGGTTCAATGACAATTTCTTTATTTTCAATTGCTTTTAGTATTTCCTTATCTGATAATATCATGATTCTTTTTTTATTTTTAATAGTCAAAATGCCTTGTTGAACGAGGCAAATTTAAGAACTCTAAACAGCTATGCAAAAAAAAGAGCATAAGGAATTAAAATAATTAAATCTTCGATGAATGACTTCCTTCTGTACGATCTATTTTAATCTTTAATACTTCGTGCATTTTTTGTTTTTAGCGATGCTGAGCCTTCGGGGTCTATCGAAAAAGCAAAAAAACATCTATGCATCTATTTGATTACCAGTATTTTAGTTTAACGAGAGTCAGAAAGTTATTTTACTGGTAATCAAATAGATACGATTTATGCACGAAGTATTGAATCTTAGAAACTGCCAAAAACAATACTTGCACCAACGTAAGGTCCAGAAAACATGGTTGGACTTTTTAGTAAATCACCATTGCGAGTTTGTCCATTGATAATAGCAAAGTGATAGCCTCCCTTAGCTCCAAATTTGAGAAAGCCCCCAATCTTGAATTGCAGGTTCACTTCTAGCGAGCTATTAAACCCAAATAAAGTGTATAAATCATTTTCAAAAACAACTCCAAGGGTACTGTTAGGGGCATCTATAACTGTGATTTCACTAAAAGAAACCGCATTAATACCCAACATACCATTAAATGTAATTTGAAAAGGTTTGTCTGGCATTATATTCAAGCCAATATTGATGCCTGTTTCAATATTACTAGCACTACTAGAAAAAGCAAAATCATTGAGGGAAAAAGGATGATTAGGATCCCCAAACCCAACACTATCTGGATTGGCTTCAAAAAAATCGTATTTATAAGGTTTGTTGAGTGCTCTTAGATAGACCCCAAATTGGAAATTATCATTGATAACAATACCACCTCCAGCACCAAGGTAAATATCACCAGACAATTCAGAACCTACATAAATAATTTCGGTATGTCCATAACCACTAACACCATTTTTCTGTGCTAAAATAGAAGAAGTACTACTTATAGAGAATAAAAGTAGTAGGAATAAATTGGAAAGAATGATTTTCATTTTTAGTCAAAGTTTAGGTTTTTGGTAATATTATTGACGCTTTCTGCTTCTGGCGATTCAGAACTTTTGTTTCTCCCTTTCCAATAGAGGGACGTTTTGATTTCTCCATGCTTGATTTTTGCATCGGAAAATTGGATCAAACTAGGATTGGTATCCAACATAGCATAACCGCTTTTTCGTTTAGCAAATTCTGCTTTAAAAGGCGCCACAGCAAAATTTTCCATTCCGTTATTCCACGCAACAAATTTCATATTAACGTGACTTCGCATTTGCCCATTTTTCTCATTATAAGAAAGAGGCGTAACATAATTGTTCAATTCCAAAAGCCAATGCTCTTCATTCAGAACAATTCCTAAACCTTTAATACCAAGGCAAGCAACAGGGTATTCGCCCTTTTGCCCTTGAATGGTTAATTCCTTACTCTCGTCTTCCACTTCTACGGAAGTATCCCAGGCATAATTTCGAGTCGTGTAAGAATTCCGAATCTCACCTGCATCTTCCTCAAAGCCCAAAATCAATAAATGCAAGGTCAACTCATAAGCCGTTTGGTCCTTGAATAACTCACATTCTAAGGTTCTACAATTGGTTACTAAGTTTAAATTTGCCGTTAGGTAAATCTGCTTGGTTTCTTTTATGTAAATAGGATCTTCTACCAAAAAATGCAAAAGTTGAAGCTGATCTGCTTTGTTCATAGATTTTACTTCAAAACCATTTACCAAGATATCATAATGTGATTTCCCTTGCATCCATTTATCTAAATCCAGGTAAACATTTTCAGTTTTTGTTAACAAATCGCCTTCGTTTCCAGTGACTAAAATCTTGATTTCGGTTTCTTTAAAATAAACATTTGGCGATTCTACATAAGTGTAATGTGTGGTAGCAAAGGTGCTGTCATCCCCCAAGCCAGTTGCGCTGTAGTGAATGCAATAACCGCTGTCTTGTTCCATAGAAACGAGGCTGCCTATTCTATTAATACGATGGTTATACGTCCATTGGTGTTCAAAACCTCGCCAAATCAAAGCTTTGTTATACGATTTAATGTCTTGACCTTGGAGATGATTAGAATTGTAAAGAAGACAGAGAAGGACAAAAATAGAACTATTAAGAAGATAGTTTAATTTCATAAAATTGGAGACTTAAATAAGCGTTTTGAAAAATTAGGAGGTGTAAAAATCCAAAAATTGGGATATAGTAAAAGGTAAAAAACTAAAGTTTAATTTAAAGTACTCTTTTTGTTGTAAAAAAGTTCAGAATGAAGCACCTATTTTGCGTCTTTTTTGACGCTAGATCCTTCGGAGAAAGGTAGATAATGGAGAGCTAAAATCATTCCTTTTTTTGCTTGGAGCAGAGGATTGATAAATATTTTTTTAGGACATTTATTGTTGCTGTGTGAAAAGGAAGTGCGAAAGGTTATTAAATAGGTCTGTTTTATCTTAATAGCTTTGAAAGGGCATTTTTATCAGCGGTCCTAACTATAAAATGAATCATATTAAATAAATAATCATAAGCAGTTATTCGTTTGATTATTTTAGTCGCACTAAGACTTTCTTGTTCTCCACGAAGTAATGATTATTCTAATAATAAAAGAAAGGGAAAGTGCTATTTATTGAAGTAGCGATCAATCTGTTGTTCACCTTTTCTTCTAGCAGCTTCGGCAGCCACCA
>CALDEP010000270.1 GCA_937942475.1 uncultured Aureispira sp. | reverse complement strand
CCAAGTGTGTATCATTGCCGCAGCATTATTTTTACCATAAGCCTGAGCGGTCATTCCTGTGGTTCCCATTCTTAGGAAACCAAAATTCCAGTAAATAAAATTAAAAATCATAGAACCCAAACCAACAGCGCCAATATGGAGTGCAGACAAACTCCCCATTAAGCCTGTGTCAACGGAGCTAATTAATGGAACAGAAATATTACTAATAATATTGGGAATAGCAAGTTGTAAAATCTCTTTGTTGAGTTTCATCTGAACGGATAAATTATAAATCGAGAAAAAAAACGAATAAAAAAAGGCAATTTCAATATCAACTGAAATTGCCCTAAATTATATTTTTAATACTTCGTGCATTTTTTGTTTTTAGCTTCGCTGATTCTTCGAGTTCTATCGAAAAAGCAAAAAAACATCTATGCATCTATTTGATTACCAGTGTTTTAGTTTAATGAGAGTCAGAAAGTTATTTTGCTGGTAATCAAATAGATACGATTTATGCACGAAGTATTGATTTTGAAAAGAAAGAATGCTTATTCTGCAATCAATTGCTCTACTAAAGTAATGGTTTTGTCCACATACTCTTGATACAAGTCACCTGTGCCTGGTCCAGAAAATCCTGTATGAATTTCTCTGATTTTACCATTTTTATCAATAAAAATAGCCGTAGGATAGGATAGAATATGATTGAGCATGGGGAGCGTTTTGACCGCTTCCGACTTTTTAGCAGGACCTCCAAACACAATAGGATACTCAATACCAAGGTGTTCTTTTATGCGTGTGGCATTTTTTTGGAAGATTTTGAAGTCATTGACCACTTCATAATCTATCGCAATGATTTCTAATCCTTTGCTTTTATATTCTTTATAAACATCTACCAAAAAGCGGGTTTCATCCATGCAGTTTGGACACCAAGAACCTGTAATTTGAACAATTGTAGGTTTGCCCTCAAAACGAGCATCATCTAAGGATACGGTATCGCCATTAATTGTCGGAAAACTAAAGACAAGTTTGTCATAGCCTTTTTTTAGATAAGTCAATTTGTCCATTGGAGCCAACTCAAACGAATCATTAGGACTTGCAATCCAAGGCTCATGCCAGTGCTTTCCAGACCAAAAATCTCCTTTTAAGCTGCCATCCTCTTGAATAGTTGCTTTAAATAAAAAGGCATGAGCACCATCAAAACAAGAAAGACTTAACTCTTTACCATTTAGACCACCCTCCAAATAACGATAATCTCCCGTTTCGGTCAAAAAAGTACCCGTTACAGTACCATCCTCCAAAACATTAAATAAACCAATTGCAGGATAATTATCTTCTGTATCTGGACTAAAGGTAACTTTCCAACGCTTTTTAAATTGAGCAGCAGTTTTAGAAGCACTTACTCCTTGAAAACGTACAGGATTGTCATTGACGGCTTTGAAAGGAATTTTGTAATCCTTTTTGTTATAATTATGCCATTCGCCTTCCCATCTATTTTGATGATTGACTAATTTGAATTCAGAACCAAAAACAGGCATTTTGATAGAGAAACTATTGTCTTTTTCATTGTAATTAATGTCTGTAACTTCAATGTGTTCATCGCCATTATGAATAACAATTTTTTGATTGTTGACGACTTCAAAATTAAATGGAATTTCTAAAGGATTTGTATCGTTTCCTATATTTAAAACGCCTCGCCAAAGACCTTCTGTTAGTCGTGCAATTGATTGAGAATCAATGTTAGTGGTAGTAGATGGGCTGCAGGCGTAAAAGCCTAGCAGCAAGCATGCCATGAAGTATAAAAAATGTTTCATTAGTGTTTTTTTTGTGCAAATGTAAATATGAACCTCTAGTACTTTTGTAATAGAAGCAATTGATTTAATTATTGCTGTCGTTCCAATAATTAAAGGTGGTTCGGTGTGAGATGAAATTCATCACAAAAATGAGGAGAATGAGGTGGTTCAAAAAGGACAATGAATAATTTTTGCTAAAGATACAAATTGTTATATAAAGATATGTACATATTTGTATGTTTATAGCCAATAGTTCTCAAAAGTATAATTTTTTTGAAAAAAAAAGTTTTTTTATTAAAAAATCAAAATCAAAGCAGCACATTGCCCACTTCTTTCGTATTGCTAGTATTCCAATGTGAAAAACTCCTTTCACAACAAAACAACGAGAACAAATTTAACAGTTTTATTTATGCAAAGACTTTACACGATTTTATTTTTTACTATTCAGGAAATAATTAACCACTCTAAAGAGAGGGAAGGAACGTGTAGAAGCAGTCTTAGGTATAACGTTGTAAGAGTCAAAGTATAGCCATACATTGCTTAAAAACACTTCCACTTTAATACAGAAAAATTGATCGCTAAACGAGTTTAGTTGATCGACTGATGATAAAAACTTGTTTTGCTGCGAGCGAAACAATTGCCTTGGAGAGCCGTTTGGTAGCGGCTCTCTTTTAAACCACATAATTATATATGGAGGACTTATCCTTATTTTTTAATTTTTAAAAAAAATGTTATGAACAAGGTTATTTTATTACTCTTAAGTATGGGATTTATCGGGCTTTCATCTTGTAAAAAAGAAGTTGTTGAATTATCAACTAATTATGTGCCTTTATCTGTAGGGAATTATTGGATATATCAAACATATGTTCAAGATGTTAATAATCTATGGAATCCTTTAACGAGTAATACGGATAGTATTTATATTGATAAGGATACACTTATTGATGGAGATGTTTATTATAAAAAAATGACAGCATATGGATCAGGTCAATCGCTTACTGAATATGTTCATTATATCGATGATGAATTAGTTGATGTAAATGGAAAGGTGTTGTTTTCTGCTAATAAATTCCTAAGATCAAGTGTGCTTGATACCACGATTTATAATGTGGGGAGTTCTTTCTCTAGTATTTATTATCTTGATTTTACGCTACAATCTGTTACTGTAGGAGCAGGAACATTTGATTGTGTCGATTGGCATAGAGGAAGTTGCGTGTGGAATGACAATGGTACAATGAGACCTAGAGCAGATATACAAAACTATTATGCAAAAGAAGTCGGATTTGTCCAAACATTATCTTACCTCTTGTCAGGATCTTCCGCTAAAACAGAATTAGAACGTTATCATATTAATTAGATATAGGAGCATGTCGGTAGTGTAGGAGGCTCCTGCATGCTCGCATATCGCGACTCAAGAAGGTAGTTTTATATAGGGTAAAACTATTGCGTGAGGGGCTACTCAATGAGTAGTCCCTTTTTTTTGGTAGTAATAATGTCTTATTTATTGAAAAAAGTAAAACAATTTGTTTGCTTTTTTGTATGTTTGAACTATGAAGAACGAACATTTAGATCCTACTAATGAGAATTATGACAACAGTGAAATAGCAGTTGAAAAAGCACTGCGTCCAAAGATGTTGGATGATTTTAGTGGGCAAAAAAAATTAGTTGATAACCTAAAGGTATTTATTGAAGCCGCTAAGATGCGAGAAGAGGCATTGGATCATGTTTTATTGCATGGTCCTCCTGGTTTGGGGAAAACAACGCTTTCTTTGATTGTGGCGAATGAGTTGGAGGCAGATATTAAAATGACTTCAGGTCCTGTGCTAGAAAAAGCAGGAGATTTGGCAGGTCTGTTGACCAATTTAGGGGAAAACGATGTTTTATTTATAGATGAAATTCATCGACTAAATACGGTAGTAGAGGAATATTTGTACTCGGCAATGGAGGATTACCGAATTGATATTATGATTGATTCGGGTCCGAATGCAAGAACAATACAAATTGCTTTGAATCCCTTTACTTTAGTTGGAGCGACCACTCGAATGGGACTTTTGAGCTCTCCAATGCGAGCTCGTTTTGGAATTACTTGTTTACTTAATTATTACGATACAGAGACCTTGGTTAATATTATCAAACGCTCCTCTAATATTTTAAATGTTCCTATTACACAAGACGGTGCTGAAGAAATTGCTAGAAGGAGTCGAGGGACACCTCGTATTGCCAATGCTTTGTTGCGCCGTGTTCGAGATTTTGCTCAAATAAAGGGTAATGGAACCATTGATTCTAATATTGCAAAATATGGCTTGGATGCTTTGAATGTCGATGATCGTGGTTTGGATGAAATGGATAATAAGATTCTAAGAACCATTATTGAAAATTTTGACGGTGGTCCTGTTGGCTTAACAACCATTGCTACGGCAGTAGGGGAGGAAGCTGGAACGGTCGAAGAGGTACACGAACCTTATCTAATTCAACAAGGCTATCTTAAACGAACGCCAAGAGGAAGGGAAGCAACGCTTAAAGCGTACGAGCATCTGGATATTGCTCCTAAACAAAGTAATGAAGGTCCTCAGGGCTCTCTTTTTTAGGACTTTTTGGGGAGATACTATTAACCTAGTGATTTTTGTTATAACCCAAACCAAACAGCTAAAAATATGAAAAGCTACCTAAATAATCCAAAACTGAAAACAGCCACAATAGAAAAACTAAAAACTTCTATTGCAAAAAATATCCTTGTACAAGAAAAATTGGAACTCGGTTTTTATGAACATTGGGAAGAGGGGAAAGGTAGTGTCTTGGGTTGTATTAGTGAGTTGAACGAAATAGAGGAAATTGCAAAGATGTTTGGTTTTCCAGAACAACTTTTGGAAATACAAGATCATATTTTTCAATTTCTAGACAAGGAAGAAGCACAACAGTTTGGAGTAGACTTTTTGGAAGCGATAGCTGTGGGAGTAGACCTAAAATCGGTATGGATAAAATACTTCATTTGGTTGTTAGTAGAAGTTGATAGCAGTACCATGGATGCTTTGGGACACATTCCCTTAGCCAAAACGACAATTGAGCTGGCGGTAGAAACACTGAAGGAATTATTGATAAAAGACATCCCACATGAAACATTAGAAAAGGGCGTCATTCTTAATTTAAACGCTTATCGAAGAAGTGTCGGTCAAGCAGCAGATGCAGGGGCTATAGAGCCCGAGTATGCAGGTTGGGAATTAGCAAAGGCGCATTCGGCTGTAAATGCTTATACTAATTCTAGGTTTGTCAATATGGTATTGCCTCAAGCTGGTCACCGTCAGATGTGGAATTTTTTAGCCAAGCAATTGATCGAATTGATAAAAAAAGGGACCATAACTAAAAATACTTTTGAAGAATAAGCTGCTTTATAAGTACATCGTCTTAAACAGCTTAAATAATCCTTGAAATTAATTCAAAGTATGACAAAAGAAGAAGCCTTTTACCTTTCAATTGGACAAAACATAAAGGGGGCAGAACAAAGTCAACTATTTGGTAAACCTTGCTTTAAGATTGGAGGAAAAGCCTTTGTTTGTTTCTTTCAGAATGAAATGGTCTTTAAATTAAGAGGAGAAGTACATCGTGCAGCTTTAGATTTAGAGGGCGCTAAATTGTTTGACCCCTCAAGGAAAAAACGAGCCATGAAAGAATGGGTTCAAGTGCCTGCTGCTTATTTGGATGACTGGACAGCCTACGCAACATCAGCGATGGAATACGTTAGTGAAAAATAAAAGTATTATCAAAAAAATATAAGTCATGAAAGAACATACTCAACTGCTTCGAGAAATTCGAACAACATTAGTCAAAGAATTAGATGGCTTGACCTTAGAACAGCTAAATCACATTCCCGAAAGCCATAACAATAATATTATATGGAATATTGGGCATTGTTTGGTCGTGCAGCAACTCTTGTGTTACGGTTTGTCTGGCTTGCCGCCTTATGTTGATAAATCAGTAGGAATGAAATACAAAAAAGGAAGTACACCAACAGAGGCGGTTACGCAAGAAGAGGTCAATTGGGTTAAAGAGATGCTGTTGAAATCGGTTGATTTACTAGAAAAAGACTTAGAAGAAGGCAAATTTAAAAATTTCAATCCTTATACCGTTGGTTTTGGGACGCACTTAGAATCTATAGAAGATACGGTTCGTTTTAATAATGTACATGAAGGAATTCACTATGGCTATTTATTAGCACTAAAAAAACTAGTATAAGTTGTTACTAAATTACTTACATAAAGATAAAATTGAAGCGGGCTGTGACGAAGCTGGACGTGGTTGTTTAGCTGGTGCTGTTTATGCTGCGGCAGTTATTTTGCCTGCAGATTTTGACTGTCCTTTGCTCAATGATTCTAAGAAAATAAAGGAAAAAGATCGCTACGCCTTGCGGACAATTATCGAAAAAGAAGCAATTGCTTGGGCGGTAGGAATTGTAGATCAAATTGAAATTGATGAAATAAATATCTTGAATGCTTCCTTTTTGGCAATGCATCGAGCTGTAGATCAATTGTCTGTGTCGCCCGAACATTTGTTAATTGATGGGAATCGTTTTAAGCCTTACAAAGAATTAACCCACGATTGTATTGTCAAGGGAGACGGTAAATATATGGCAATCGCTGCGGCTTCTATTTTGGCAAAAACATATCGAGACGACTACATGTTTGCTTTGCATGAAGAACATTCCGTCTATGGCTGGAAAAAAAACAAGGGCTATCCTACCAAAGCACATCGCCAAGCACTGGTGCATCATGGTTCTACAGATTATCATCGCAAAACCTTCCAATTTAAAACAGATGACTTAGAGACCGCCCCCAGCGATAAGGTTGTGGATGAAAAAAGATAAGGCATATTCAACATTATTAAGAAAAAATAAGGTGCTTCTAATAGAATTGATTAATTTTGTGTTTTATAAGACAAAACAATTTAATGCGTCAAATCTATTTATTGGAAAATTAAGCTGTTTAGAGATAAGGACTCGTTATACAAACGGGACTTCTAAAAAAGAACTTATATCTTATGAATGTACCAAATTCACTAACCATACTGCGAATCATATTAGGCTTTATTGTGCCTTATATGATGATAACGGGTGATTTTAATATTCGTGTGTGGGCTGCAATTTTGTTTGCAATAGCCGCATTTACAGATTGGTTAGATGGCTGGTATGCTAGACGGTACAATTTAATTACACAGTTAGGTAAGATTTTGGACCCGATAGCAGACAAAATTATTGTATTGGGTTGTTTTGTAGCTTTGTCAGATGTTTTTTTTGAGAACATGTATTCGATTTGGTGGATTGTACCAATTTTTTTGAGAGAAGTGGTCATAACTATTTATCGAATGATCTTCTTACTTAGGAAAAAACCAATTGTCGTTGCTGCATCTTGGTCAGGAAAAGCTAAAACGGTGATGCAAATGGTGACATTGCCCTTTGCTTATTTTTATCTGATGTTTAGCTTTTATCCCCAATCAGATCCAGTTGGAACGCCAATGGTTCTACTCGTTATGTGGTGGTTGATGCATTTAATGATTTTAGCCTCATTAGCTTTGACCGTCGGCTCTGGTTTGCGCTTCTTTATGAAAAACTGGAAAGCGGTCAAAGAAGTCACGACTTACGAATAAGAACAAAGATCCCCAAATTTGCTCCTAAAATGTCTTGCTCTATGAACCTTAATGGTTTTATAAGCTTAATAAGGTATTCTAGTTCAGATTTTTAAGGGCTATTGTGAAATGATGTTTTGTTGTTGTTATTAATAATAACAGACAAGACAATGATGAAAATTATAGATGGAAGATAAGGTAATAAAACAACAGTCCTTAAAAAAGACTAAATATGCGGAGTACATTCGCGATTTTACAGCAATAGGGAACCCCTTTTTGTTGTTGTTGGTTGCATTGGGCACCTTGTCGAGCCACCCTAAATTTGAAACCTATTTTTTGATTTTATTGGCAGGCTTTTTCTTGAATGAAATCGTTTGTTCTGCGATTAAATATTTTTGGCACAAACCAAGACCAAATGGTCAACAATTTAAAAATGGATTCGAAAAAATAGACGCAGGAAGCTTTCCTAGTATACACTCTTCTAGAATCGCTTTTGTCTATTTATCACTGTCTTACATACAGTATATGTCAGGAAATTTATTTATTGTGCCTGTGTTTTTAATCGTTATATTGGTAGTTGGGTATTCACGTATATTTTTGAAGAAACACTTTCTTACGGATGTGGTAGCAGGATATTTTTTTGGGGCTTTACTTTTCTTTATAATTACTTTTTTATTGAAGTAAAAACTTTAAACCTCATTAATAGGCTGTTATATGTTATTTTTTTCAAAAAATGTACAAAAAAAACATACTCTATTTCTCTTTTAAGAAAAAAAATGAGACCTTTGCCTCACTTTATAAATAAGAGCATAATTAGTTTATTTACACTTTAAAACGAAATAATATACAAATGAGAAAAGCTGATTTGGTTTCTCGCATTGCTGAAAAGACAGGCGTACCTAAGGTAGATGTGTTGATGACTTTGGAAAACTTCTTTTCTGAAGTTAAAGAAAGTTTAGCAAACAAAGAAAATGTTTACATTCGTGGATTTGGTAGCTTTATCGCTAAGAAACGTGCAAAGAAGATTGGTCGTAATATTAAACAAAATAAGGCGATTGTAATTCCTGCACATTATATTCCTGCTTTCAAACCTGCTAAAGCGTTTGTAACTAAGGTTAAAGACCAAGTTGCTGTAGAAGAAACAGCTGAATAATAGCGTTCTTTTATAACAACATTTCAGAACCTCTGTTTTTGTTAAAAAAACTTTATGAACTTATCTAAATTACAACTTGGTGTTCTTACGAGTGCTTTAGTGTTATTGTTGGGCTTAGTTGTTTTGGGACAAAAGGGATATACTGTTCCTGCAACCAAAAAAGGCGAAACATCAGAAGAAGAACCTAAAGAGTTATTAACAGAAGAAATTGTATTAGCAGAAGCTAGAAACTCATTGGATTCTATGCAAACCGTTTGGTTGGCAGATTTGGATAAGGAAAAAGCACAAGCGACGACAACAACTAAAGAAGCAGAGGTTCTGAAACTTATATCAAGAACTTGGTTTGAATATGGCAATTATATTGTCAGTGGGTATTATGCCCGTAAAGTGGCAGAGTTATTGGACAATGGAAAAGCCTGGGGAATTGCTGGTACTACGTACGGCATGGGTTTTAAATCTAGTACCAAAAATGATGAGAAAATTCTTGCAGCTCGTCAGGCAATTGCTGCCTTACAAAAAGCGCAAGTCTTGGAACCTGACACCTTGCAACATGCTTTGAATGAAGGATTGATGTATCTAGAATTAAGTGCGGTTGATGCGACTGTAATGCCAATGAAAGGAGTCCGAATGCTTCAAGATTTGGATAAGACGTATCCTGATAATGTTATGGTTAACATGACTTTAGCGCGCTTGTCGGCTACTCGTTCTGGAGATCTGGAAAAAGCAAAACCACGATTAGAAAAAGTATTGACTATAGCAGAGAAAAAGCCTGTTTCAGATGAAATCTTGTTAGAAGCACACTATTTTCTGATCGACTGTTATAAAGCAGAAAAGAATAAAGAAAAAGTTTTGTTCCATTACGATAATACAATTCGTCTAAGTGCTTCCAAGCCTTCTATGCAGGAGCAAATGATTCGAGCAAAACAAAATTATATAAATAATAATTAATAACAAACGTAAAATATCAAGATATGCCTTGTGGAAAAAAACGTAAAAGACATAAAATAGCAACTCATAAACGTAAAAAAAGATTGCGCAAAAATCGTCATAAGAAGAAGAAATAATTTCTTCTAAGTGAGAACTATATATATTCACAGGGGCAAGGTATTTTACTTGCCCTGTGTTTGTATAGGCCTATGAGTAAAAGATGCTATCATATAGGTGTTTGAACACTACTATTTATTCTATTAGGATAGGGTGTAACAATACCTTTAGCGTCTCTTTTTTAACATTCAATTTGATTGTTCTATACTTCGTGTAGATCACGCAGTAACAGCGTAGCTAAACTCCACGAAGTATTAATTGTTAAAAACTCAAAAAATATATGAATTGGTTTATTCTATTATTCTAATTCACTTCTATTATTCTCTCCTATTCTCTTTTTGATTAATAGTTTTGAGCAGTCTATAAAACTATTGATTCGAACATGTTTTGCATGTTCATCTTATCATATAATTATTTAACGCCCTTTTAAGTAAATAGGGTGAATGGAATTTCTTTGGGTGAAAAGTGCTGTCTTTTAGTGCTAATTTGTCATAAAATGCCCTAGTTTTAATCAATTCCGTTTAGCAAGTAATTTAGAAAGTATTGATTTTATTCTTACAGAATACTTTAAAATAAGATGAAGATGATGCCATTTGGTTTTTTGTACAAATAAAAAATACATCAATCAATTTTCTGAATTTTAGTCACATCTTAAATTTGGATGTGTATATTGATGAAGTGCATCTAAGCAAACATACTTAAGTAATAGTTTTCTTTACGTTTGTAAAGAGAATTTCAAGAATGATTCGTTGATAATCAAAGAACTATTACTATAATAAGTTATAAAAAATATTAAAATATCATAGGTGTAAGGTTTCTTATAAACTTAACACTAGAGAATATCTACCATTCAGATTTAATGTTCTAATGAATACAAGAAGTGGTTCACAAAGAAGCATGTCGTTCTTGTTTTAGCATTATAATTCTACTGGTTCAAGGTATTCTTACGAAAAAGAATAATAAAGCTTTGGAAAAAGAATTAATTATAAACTCTAACCAAAAGGAGATTCAGTTAGCACTGATTGAAAATAAAAAGCTGGTAGAGTTGCATAACCAATCCCTAAAGAACAATTTAATTGTTGGCGATATATATCTAGGGCGAGTTACTAAACTCTTGCCAGGTTTAAATGCTGCTTTTGTTAATATTGGACATTCTAAAAAGGATGCCTTTCTACATTACACAGATTTAGGACCAAAACTAAAATCCTTGGTGAATTTTACCAATGGGGCAATAGAAGGCAGTCTGCCAACTCATCTGCTAAAAGGATTCAAGATTGAATCGGATATTTTGAAAAAAGGTAAAATCAACCAAGTGTTGACCAAAGGACAAAATATCTTGGTACAAGTACTCAAAGAGCCCATTTCAACAAAAGGACCTCGTTTGTGCTGTGAAATTACGATTGCTGGTCGATATGTGGTTTTAACGCCTTTTACAAATGTTATTGCGGTTTCTAAAAAAGTAACAAGCGATGATGAACGGGAACGTCTTAGACGGTTGATGGAAAGCATTCGTCCTAAAAACTTTGGTTTTATTGTCCGTACAGCTGCTGAAGGTAAACGTGTAGCAGAGTTACACGAGGATATTACCGAATTGGTCGCTAAATGGGAGAAAATCTATAAAGAGTTGAATGGATCAGCTGCACCAATCAAGTGTTTGAGTGAGCTGAACAAAACTAAAAGTTTGATTCGTGACTTTTGGAATGAATCCTTCTCTAGAGTTATTGTCAACGATAAGAAAGTACAGGAAGAGGTTGTTAGCGAAATCAAAAAAGTAGCGCCCAAGAAAGTAGATATTGTTAAGTATTATTCTGGATCAAGACCTATTTTTGATCAATTTGGAATTACCAAACAAATCAAATCTTCTTTTGGAAAGACGGCAACAATGGCTTCTGGAGCTTATCTCGTCATCGAGAGTACGGAAGCAATGCACGTGGTTGATGTGAACAGTGGGCACAAAATGGTCAGTAATGATCAGGAAGAAAATGCCTTGCGTGTGAACATGGAATCTGCGGAAGAAATTGCTCGCCAGTTGCGTTTGAGAGATATTGGAGGAATTATCATCATTGATTTTATTGATGTTCGCAAGAATGAAAATAAAGTAAAATTGTTTCAATCTATGAAGCAATTTATGGCGGAAGATAATGCCAAACATACCATCTTGCCTTTGAGTAAATTTGGCTTGATGCAAATTACAAGAGAACGGGTACGTCCTGCGGTAACGATTTCTACGGCTGAACAGTGTCCTGTTTGTAGTGGTACGGGCAAAATTAATCCTTCTATTTTATTATTGGATGATATCAAAAGGGATTTAGAGTTTATTATCAAATCTCAAAGCCCAAAGAATTTAAGCATTCATGTACATCCTTTTGTAAGTGCTTATTTACGAAAAGGTTTCTGGAGTATTTTGATGCAGTGGAGAAAAGAGTATGGTCGATGGATTCGTGTTTCTACTGATTCTAAATATCACATGATGAAATATTGCTTCTTTGATGATAACGACGATGAAATTCGTTTGAATTAAGGTTTACTTAGAACATAAATACTAAAAAATGCTTCCTCTTTAAAATAGAGGAAGCATTTTTTGTTAGTAGTAATTCACTCAACGTTACTGAACTGTTACTAAGAAGTTTTAACCTCTAAATGTGGCAGTGCCTTTTTTAAAGTCGCTAGCTCCTGTGTAGGCAAATATCGATGGAGTGTTTTTAACTGTGGTAATTGCTTTAAAACCTCGATCAAATCATCGAGTTCAATCTTATTATAATACAACTCAAGATGCTCTAATTTGGAGAAATTAGGCAGCATAATTTCGAGGTCATCTGCACGTCCAAGAATGGTTAATCGTTTTAAATTGCTTAAGTTTTTGAGCTGTTCATGTTGAACAGCAGGGGCATTGTAATCTGTTTTGATATAAAGTTCTTCCAATAAAGGCATTGGTGGAATGTTATCAGGCAAACTAGCACCTCCTTTCAAGGTTAAACTTTTAAGTTTTTTAAACTCGGAAATTTGAGGGCTTACCTTATAATGTGCCGCATTGTGAAAGCAGAATTTTTGAAGGTCTTTTAGTAATAAATAGCGTTCATCTAAATTGGCAGAAGTACTACTTAAATCCAAACTCGTTAAGTGCGGCAATTTTGCTAATGTTTCTATAGACTCTTTTTCCAAAGGAATATTATAACAAGAAAAATATTCCAAACCTTGTAATTTGGCAATTTCGGGCTGCAAACCAGCTTCCATGCTAGACCAAAGAGACAAGCTTTTTAAGGAAGCAATTTGGGCAAGTTGATTCAAGACCAAGGACCAATCTTTAGTCGTTGTTCTGGTGAAATCAATGGATTCCAAATTAGGAAGCAAGTGCAAGTCCTTTGGAAATACGGCGTTTTCGATGAAGTAGAACGTTAAGTGGTTCAATTCCTTTAAGGCAGCAATTCCGTCAATGTTTTTAGCAACACGATTGAATTTAATTTCTTTTAAGAAAGAACAATTTTGATAGAGTAAATCAATATAAGGCAATAAATCAGGTTCAATGGTATAGACTCCTTCGTTTGTTTGTTGTTGAACGGCATTGATTAAGAAGGAAGTAGCAAGTGCTTTAGGTGCATTTTGTAAACCTAAAGGAATCCTTGGAGCCCATACTTTAGGCTGGTATTGATAGGCATATTGTGCCATTTTCCATACTTCAAGTTGCGTACCTTCCGTTAGTTCTTCTAATTTACGAGCTGTTTTATAAGCCTCTTTGATAATTCTTAGGTTGATTCTAAGTTTTATTTTTTCTAAAATTTCGGTAGGAGCGTTGGCAATTAATAACTTTTTGGCTTTTGCCGCTACCTTTTTATCTTCAGAGAATTTAAAGATGGTAAATAATTCAGTTAACAGTTCTTTAGGCGTTCCGCCTCCTTTTAATAACTCAAGACCTAGACTTTGATTTTCTGAATCAGTACTCAACAATAAACTAGAAATATGCTCTAAATTATCTTTGTTTTCTTCTTCTAATAAATAAGGTTTGGTCACCGTATTGGCATAATTCTGAAAGGCTTGTTGACTCACTAAGGTATATTGGGGATTTTCCAAAAGGCTATAATCCTTGATCCCACTTCCGCCAACTAATAAATGGGTGGTCGTTGAATCTAGTTTCGTCTGATAAGCAATGCCTTTTTCTTTTAGAAGACTACGCACGTTACTTTTAGATAAAGTCGTTTTTCCAAGTATAAATAGTGCGGTATCTGAATTTAAAGTCTGTGCTTCAAAAACCTCTTTTTCGTAGTCTAATAACTGATTAATAAGCGTTGTTCTAAAGGCTTTGTCTTCAAAAGAAAGTATTTCAATGAAGTCAGCACGCTTAAAGAGTCCTTTTTCTAAGGAATGATTGGATTGAATTTTAAAGAAAAGCGTTAAAGCTGCTGGGCTAAAATTTTGAGCTTTGACTTGTTCTAGAAAAGAACGGTATTTTGAAGACGCTCCAATCTTAGAATAAGGATTGGTTACCTCTGTAGGAAATAAGAGTAAGGCTTCGTCGTACTTTCCAAATGTATTATCCTGCCATCTAATGTGTTCTATAGAAGGCATTTTCGATAAAAAAGTCGGAAAGCTAGTCACTTGGTTTCTTTCAAAATGAAGCCTTCTTAAAGCCGAAAGTTGCGCTAAAAAAGAAGGTATTTCCTTCAACTGATTCTTATCTAAAGTAAGCGTTTCTAAGTGCTTTAGATTAAGAATATCAGTAGGAATCGTTGTTAGCAAAGCATCTGTGATACTAAGCGATTCTAAATTACTAAGCTGAAAAACAGGCAAAATAGCCTCGTCATTTAGAGGGCTTTCAGAAATAGAGCATGCCTTTAAAGCCTTAAAACCACTGTTAAAGGCGGTTAAATCTGTGGTGTTTCCCCACCAAATAGAAATAGTACTTAAATTAGGCAATAGCCTTAAACTCTCAGGCACTTTTGTGATGTTTGGAGATCTCCAAATGCTAATACTTTCGAGTTTTTCTAGCTTACTCAAACTTTCTGGTAGGGTGACCAGTTCCTTTCCTGTAATTGATAAATAGACTAAATTTTTGAGCAGCCCAATTTCTTCAGGCAATTCTTTTAGAATATTCGATTGAATGGTTAAGTGTTGTAAGTGTTGTAAATCGGCAATCCTTGGACTTAAAGTCGTGAAATCACCAGAGATGTATAATTTTTCTAGTGCAGTAAACTCATAGACTTTGTCTGATAATTGATGGTTTTTGATACCGCCATCTTTATAACTATAAATAGAAATATCTTTTACGGTAGCCTTGTTTTTAGAAAGTGCTGTACTTAGATACATGTTAGGAAATATTTAAGTAGCTCTTTGGTCAAGTAGTGGTTAAGTCAAAGAACAATAGATAGTAGAACAAAAAATTATGGTTCTCTGACAATTTTTGCCAGCCTATACCAAATGGCTTCGATTTTGCTATTTTTGTTATAAGTCGTAAGTTATAAGTAGTAAGTAAAATTATTGACAGCTAATAACTTACGACTTTCTACTTATAAATACAACCAAAATCCTACTGTTATGAAAAAGAAAAAAGTAGGCTGCGGCAAAAATTGTCAAAGAACCAAAAATATTTAAAAATCAGGATTTTCTGAAGACTCTAAATGATTTGCCATATGCTCTAGTTGCTCGTAAAATTCAGCGCCATATTTACGGATAAGCGGTCCTTTTACAAATTTATAAACAGGTACATTCAATTTTGCACCATTCTCACAAGCCGCAGCACAAATATCCCAACGGTCGTAATCTAACTTTTCAAAACTAGAGTTATCCAGTTGCTCTACTCGAATAGGGTAGAGGTGACAGGAAATCGGTTTGGGGAAATCGATCACACCTGCTTCATGGGCTTTTTCAATGCCACATTTTGCAACGCCATTATCCTCATAAGTCATGTAGGCACAAGCCGCATTATCAATTAGAGTCGTTCCAAATCCACGTTCTTGAGGAACATAAACAGCAACGCCCTGTTTCTCAATGGCAGCAATTCCTTCTGGTCTTAAAAAAGGTTTGACCTTGTCGTAAATGTTTTCTAAAACGTCTAATTCCTCGGTTTCCAGAGGCGCGCCAGAATCACCTTCCCAGCAACAAGCGCCTTTGCAAGCGTTTAAATTACAAACAAACTCTTCCTTGAAAATCTCAGGAGAAATGACTTTATTATCTATAATTAACATAATTATTCTTTTACTTCAAATGTAATAGGGGCACTGTAATACTCCATAGTAAGCATTTTTGTTACCTTATTTTCTTTTTTTATAGTTGTTTTCTTGCGAGTAGCCAAAACAGTTGCAGTGCCTATTTCTAAGCGGCTGGAATGCTCTGAAAGGATTTCAAATTTATTGCCTTTGCTAATGCCACTATGATTGATGGAAAAGGTATTTCCCTTGGCATCTGAAAAAATAAGTACCAAACCATCTTCAGAACCTAGCGCAGGTCCTTGCCAAGTTAATAAACCGCCTTTAGATTTACTAATTCCATCAGAGGCAACTTTGAGGCTGTCAAATGGATTGAGTTCAATATCTAATTTTGCGGTACTGCCATCTTTTTCAGTATAACTGAAGGTGTATTTTTGCTCAAATTTTGTAGATCGTTTGCTCAAACTGTATTGCAAGCCAACTTCTGGGCGTTTTCTAAAAATCATTGGCAAATCATTTAAGAACACTTCCCCCTCAATTGCTTTTGTAGAATCGGTTCGAAAGGTCATATCTGCTTGTAATTCTCTTGTTTGTGCCAAGTAACGAACGTAGCAATTAATCTTAGAAAACGCATACGTACTGGGTTTTGTTGGAGCTGCCTTTTTAGGACTACAACCAAATAGAAAGCTTATAAATAAAGCTCCAAAGAATAGCTTGAAAAAATATTGAACAGAATGCATCTGATTAGTCATTGTTTTAACCTTTATGGGTCTTTGACAAATGGTGTGAAATTTTAAAATAGGGCTTACTTTATCAAGTACTGAATAAGGATATAAGTTTTAAGTAGAAGTTATTATCAAAAAGAAAACAGACGACTTGCTACTTAAAACGTAGGGCTCATATTGTTCAATAAAGATAACCATTAAAATATTATCACATGATTTGTCAAGGAACGACCTTTATTTTAGTAATTTTATAAGGGCTAAAGATACAGAATTTCTGCAAGATGTATACTTACTTTAAACTCTTTAGCACTATTTTTGGTGGACTAAGTGAGCGAGGAGGATAAGATATGGGCAATTTTTAAATTATTATAAGGCTAATAAAAGAAAAAAATGGATATTTTTTTTGATAAAATCATCTTTTTTGAGGAATAGTCCAGTGAAAATAATTGAAATGTGGCAGTAAATTATCCTGATTACGGATAGAATTGTTAAGATTTGTATATAATATTCATAAACAGTTAAGGTGGTCTACATTATTAGACCTATAAAATAGGGGCTTTAGTATAAATTCCATATTTTTGCACTGTTTTAACGGAAATGCAAATTCCTTTCGTTTCAGTAATGATCCGTTATTCTTTACTATACTTCGTGTACCAATCTAATACAAGATGTGTTTTTATGTTTTTGCAAAAAAAAACTAAAAACTCCACGAAGTATTATCTTTACATTACTATAAAATATAAAGTAGTTCGTTTACTAGATAAACTACTCTATAAAAGCGAAATATTTATTTTACAATCAACTCAAAAAATTAAATAGACAGATATGCTCAATCGTATAGGTGCCATTTTTATGGCTGTAGCGTTATTGCTTACTTCTAATATTCAAGGACAAGATGATCCCGTATTGTTTAAGGTAAATGGCAAAGAAGTTAATGTTTCTGAGTTCCAATATATCTACAACAAAACAAATGGAGAAAAGGCAGATTATAGTGAAAAGTCACTCAAAGAGTACTTGGATTTATATGTAAACTTTAAACTTCAAGTGGCAGAAGGAGTAGACATTGGACTTAGTGAAAAACCAGAGGTAAAGCGTGAACAAGATCAGTACAAACGCCAATTGGCAAGTACTTACTTGACCGATAGAGAAATTACAGAGAAATTGGTGCGTGAAGCTTATGAGAGAAGCAAAGAGGATCGTAAAATTAGCCATATTTTTATTGCAGCAGATCAAAATGCAGATGAAAAGCAAAAAAGAGAGGCTTTTGAACGGGCTAAAAAAGTCAAAGGAGAATTGACGGCTCAGAATTTTAATGCTTTGGCAAAACAATATTCTGATGATAAATATAGCAATGCCAATGGTGGTAATTTAGACTGGTTTACCGCTTTACAATTACCTTATGGTTTGGAAACAGCTATGTACGAGACTAAAAAAGGAGCATTTTCTGATATTGTTACTACTAATAAAGGGTACCATATCATTCGTGTAGATGATGTACGTCCAGCATTTGGAAGAATTAAGGTGGCACATGTTTTATTGCGTACAAAGAAAAATCCAGAAGCTGCAAAAGCATTGGCAGATTCATTGTACAATACGTTGAAAGAAGGGGCTAAATTTGAAGAATTAGCTAGCAAATATTCTCAAGATAATGCGACCAAAAATAGAGGTGGTCAATTGGGATGGATTGGAATTAACAGCTATGCTCAAGATTTTGAAAAAGCTATTTTTGCCTTAGAGCAAGATGGAAATATTTCTAAGCCTGTAAAAACAGAAGCAGGATGGCATATCTTAAAGCGTTACCAAGGAATTAAAAATCCTAAATACCAAGATGTAAAATCAGAAATTACCAATAAAATTAAGCGTAAGCCACGTTTCCAAATTATTCAAGATGCTTTGGTCGCAGACATCAAGAAAGAAGGAAATTATAAAGAGGACGAAGCGGTAAAGAAAGAATTGATTGATTTACTGAAAAAAGAGAATACCTTCCTAACGTATAAATGGAAAGCAGAGAAAAATCCAGCGATAGAAAACAAAGTTTTGTTTGTCGTGGGGAATATAAAAGGAACCATTCGTGAATTTACGTCAATTGCTCAACGTGCGCACAGTGAACGAATGAACGAGCAACCTCGTACCATTGAAGCGGCTGTAGATCGTATTATGAAAAAATTAGCGACTCAAAAGTGTTTGGCTTACGAGGAAACGCAATTGGACAAACGTTATCCTGAATTTAAGGCTTTGATGCGTGAATATGAAGAAGGCATCTTGTTGTTTGAAGTCAAAAAACAATTGGTTTGGGACAAAGCATCTAGCGATGAAGAGGGTCTGAAAACGTTTTATGACGGAAATAAGGACAATTATAAATGGAAAGAACGTGCCAACGCTACGTTTTATACCTTGCGTACAGACGATAAAAAAACGGTTAAAAAGATTCAGTCTAAAGCAAAAAAGAAAAGTGCTGAAAGCGTAAAATCTATGTTCAATAAAGATCGTGAAATCGTACAAACTACTAGCGGAATTTATGAGAAAGGTAAAAACATGGAGCTGGATAAATTGAAGTGGAAAGCAGGCGTTGTTAATAAAGGATACAGCAAAGATGGTTCTACTTTTTTTACTAAAATAGAAGAAATTATTGCGCCTTCTGTTAAGACCTTGGACGAAGCTCGTGGTTATGTTGTAGCTGATTATCAAGACAACTTAGAAAAGGAATTGATTAAAAAACTGAAAGAGAAATTTAAAGTTGAAATCAATGAAGAGGTATTGAAGAGTATGGTAAAATAAGTTGCTATCTATCATGCCTAAAAAGGGAAAGAGCTGTGCTGCATCGTTAATACTTCGTGGGATTTTTAGTTTTTTTACCAAAAAACATAAAAACCATTTCATATCAGTTTGATTATCAGATATTTTAATACTTTTGGCTCTTTGGGGCTATCTTTCTGATAATCAATCTGATATAATTTCTACACGAAGTAATGATCGTTAACACAGCTCTTTTTTTATGTTTTTTTATTTTGTTGTTCTTTGATAATTCCTAGAATAGGATCAAATGATTAAGCGTCTTCTTTATTAAAAATGTCTTTCTCTAACCATTTTTCACTGGCTTTTTTAGTGGGAATTTTTTTAGGCTTCTCCTTAGGAGCTTCCTGGTCTCCAGCAAGGTCAGGTACTTTATTTTCTATTTTGGGAATGTATAAGGTTCGAATGGGGAATGGAATATCAATACCATATTCGTCAAATGCTTTTTTGAGTGCCATCATGGCTTTACTTTTTGCTTCCAAAGCTGTCAATTTTTTAGTAGCATTGACCCAGAAACGTAATTGAAAGTCAATAGAACTTCCTCCAAATTCTAAATAATGAAATTCTACTTCTTGTCCATCTTGAGGTGGGTATAGTTCTGCAATAGCTTCTTTTGCAATTGTTTGAACGCTTTCAAGGTCAGAACCATAAGCAACACCACATTTAATAGTAGAGCGAATTTTTGTTGTCAGACCATAGTTTTTAAATGGATTGTCTAAAATCATTTGGTTGGGAATAACAACAATATTATTATCTGCTTCTTTTACTTTTGTATTTCTAAGGTCAATTTCTATAATAACTCCAGAAAAACCATTGGTTTCTACCCAATCTCCAACATTAAGAACGTCCCTAATGGCTAAGAAAATACCAGAAAAGGTATTGGCTAAGGTTCCTTGTAAGGCCAAACCAACTGCTAAACCTGCGACTCCAGCACCCGCTAAAATGGAGGTTAAAACATCATTCAAATTTAGGACATTCAAAGCCAAAATTAAGCCTAAAGAAATAAAAATAATAGAGGACATGTTTGAGATCAAACCTCTGATAGAGGCTTCTTTTATGGCTCTTCGAAGTAGTTTGTTAATCCAACTTTTGACATAAGTAGACAACCAATAGACCAAGGAGAAAATAAGAATAGCTAATATTAAGTTAGGTAGATTTAGTATAACAGAATCTATCCATCCAGCTAATTTATTAATTATTTTGTCCCATGAAGAAGTCATTTGATTTTGAAATTGATCGCTTAGTTTGTCGTCCATATATTAAGTCTATATTTTAGGTAAGTTTTGAAAAAGGATGGCATAGATTATTTTTTACATCTATGGTGTTTGCTTTTTCAGAAAGAGTATAGGTTTGCTGATGCTAGTTCCTAGCAGTTAACAAAACAGGATGATAAGGATTGAGATGCGAACCGTATTGGTTCTTGCTGTAGTTAGAAAGTGGTTAGGTTTAACCAAAGGATTTAGGGGGGCAATTGTATTGCTGTTCTTTATTTATAAAAAAAATAAGCAATACTTTACATTAAAGTAATGTTCCCTTTAAACTACTATTTCATTAACAAACACATATTTATAACAAATAAAGGAGGGTATTGTTTTCAATAACAAGACTTTATTTTTTTTTAATGGAAAACACCGAGGGATTTTAGAAATTAAAACGTCTAAATAATTTTACGTAAAATTAATCTATTAATAACGTTAAATTATTATTAAATGATAAAGTACATTTATACCTTCTTTTTTGTGCTGGTAACGCACTGCTTAATAGCTCAAAGTTTTTATGATTTGAACACGATTCAAAACATAGAAATTACATTTGCCCAAAGTAACTGGGATCAATTATTAGATGCTGAAAAGGCAGGGAATGAAAATTATATTATGGCACAAAGCGTGACCATTAATGGGGTTGTATTTGATAGTGTTGGCGTAAAGTACAAAGGAAATAGTACCTACAATGCCAACCAAACTAAAAATCCTTTTCACATTGAGTTGGATACTTACAAAGATCATATCTACGAAGCTTATACAGATATAAAGTTGAGTAATGTCGCTAAAGATCCTTCTTTTGTAAGAGAAGTATTATCCTACCAAGTTTTGAGACAATACATGGATGCCCCTTTGTCAAACTATGCAAACGTATCTGTCAATGGAACTTTAATTGGTTTGTACAGCAATTCAGAAGCGATTACAAAGAAATTTGTAAACAATCGCTTTTATTCTAAAAAGAACACCTTTATCAAATGTAATCCACCTGCTGGAGCAGGACAAGGAACAAATGACTATCCTAATTTAGTAGATTTAGGACCAGATAGTACAAATTATTACGCTGCTTATGAGCTGAAATCTGATATTGGATGGGATGAGTTGATTGACCTTTGTGATACTTTAGGAAGTTCAATTAATTCCGTTGAAGATATCTTGGATGTGGATAGAGCTTTGTGGATGCTTGCTTTTGATAACGTCTTGGTCAACTTGGATAGTTATATTGGAGGTTTTACACAGAATTACTATTTGTATAGAAACAGTTATGGTAAATTCATACCAATTGTTTGGGATTTGAATGAGTCTTTTGGTCAATTTGCAATGACGGGTACTGGTAATTTGAATTCTACGGTTGACAAACAGCAAATGAGTCATTTGTTGCATGAAAACGATGCTAATTTTCCTTTGATACAACAATTATTGAGCATACCGATGTACAAAAGAATGTACCTAGCACATTGTAAGACCATTCTTTTAGAAAACTTTGACGATGGTTCTTATTATACAACAGGACAAGCGTTACAAACTACGATTGATGCAGCTGTTCAGGCAGATGCTAACAAGTTTTTTACTTATGCTAACTTTACAGATAACCTAACAACAGACGTCAGTACTGGCGGAGGTGGTCCTGGTGGTGGAGGTGGAGGTGGTGCAAGTTATGTTGGTATTACCAATTTGATGAATGGTAGAAGTGCCTATTTGTTGGGTTTAACAGATTTTACACAAACAGAACCAACCATAACAAATGTGACCCCATCTAACAGTACTCCTTTGGTAAGCGATCCAGTGAGTATTACGGCTAACGTACAGGATGAAAATGCCGTTTATCTTGGTTATAGATCGGCTCAAGGTGCTCCTTTTGAAAGAGTACTCATGTATGATGATGGATTGCACAATGATGGTTCAGCAAATGATGGCGTTTATGGTGTAGAAGTTACCATGACAACATTATTTATGGAATACTACATTTATGCTGAAAACAGTAATATTGGAAAATTCTCTCCTCAAAGAGCAGAGCATGAATATTATTCTATCTCAGCAGGAGCTCCTGTTGCTAATGATTTAGTGATTAACGAATTTTTAGCTTCAAATGATTTTGTAATGGCAGATCAAGATGGTGAATACGACGATTGGATTGAGCTTTACAATAACGGTAGCACGACCATTGATTTAGAGAATTACCACCTTTCAGATGATGGAGCGGATCTAACTCAATGGACTTTTCCAGCAGGCGCAACGATTGCTCCAAATAGCTATTTTGTGGTGTGGGCAGATAACGATATTTCTCAAATGGGATATCATGCTAATTTTAAATTGTCAGCAGCAGGAGAGAGCATTTATTTGTCAGATCCAGCAGGGGCTATTTTAGATCAAGTAACGTATACGGCTCAAGTAGCAGATACTTCTTATGGTCGTTATGTTAATGGTACAGGGGCTTTTCAGACGATGTTTCCAACTTTTGGTGCAGAAAATTCACTAGTTAATAGTATCACTACTTTGGATGGATCAACGATTGATTTTAGAGCGTATCCAAATCCTGCTAGTACGTCGTTTAATTTAGAAATTACAGAAGAAAAAGAGCAAGAAAGAATGGTTCTTGTTTATGATATTTACGGACAATTAATCTATGAAAATACGATTAGAAAGAATTTGTCTATTCAAACTTCTGACTGGGCATCTGGGATGTATATTATCTCTATTGATGGTGCTTCTTTGAAGATGGTCGTTAACTAACTCATGTTACGCAAGAAGCTTTTTTCAATTACGACTGAAACCTCTCCTTGCTTATTTAAGCACTGTTTTAATGTTTAATTCTCAATGCTGAATTTTTAATGTTCATTATCGCTATATAGCATTTAACATTAAAAATTCAGCATTAAACATTAAGAACAAATTGACGCCTAAATTTTGCTTTTTTTATCAATCTAATTATTTCTTGCGTAACATCAGTTAACTAAGATAGATTGATTAAGACTTGATTAGTTAAGCATAAAAAAAACAGAATAAGTCATAAGGACTTATTCTGTTTTTTATTTTTCGAGCGACAGCGAATAAAAGATTGTATGGTTTATTTTTTATCGCCTATTTTAAATATCCCTGCTTTTGAATCCCAGTTCAATTGAATAGAGGAATAAGTGATTTCATGCAAAGAAGCACAATATTCACGAACCGCAGGATCATTATTTTTGCATTTTTCTTTTAGAATTTGTGTTTGCATTTGGGCAGAAGCTGTCGTTCCTTTTCGGGGAAGTTGATAGCCAAATTCTAGATGGTGATTCAAGGCAGGATTAAAAGCAGAGGCGGCTAAACTCATTGTTTGCTCTGAAAAATCTTTGTACGTTAATTCTGGTATCACTTCTTCTGTGACATCATTCCATCGCCCATTGCGTAGTTTTAGAATGTGAATTTCTCCGTGTAGAAAAATGTCCATATGGTTTTTAACTACTGCAACTAAGGTTTCTCCATTTGCTTTTTTTAGCAAGGACACTTGCAAGGTGAAAATGTCTCCAAAAGCTTTGTCTTTTAGTTCAATAAAATTAGTTGCTTCATCTACAAAAACAGTAGCAGCACTAGATTCTGCACTTTGAATCGTCCATTCTCCATCTTTAGAGACAATAGAGAGCATTTTTATGTCATCATCATAATCTGCCAATAGCTTATAATAATCTACAACAGCTTGAGCTTGAATAGAGGATGTTGCCCAAAAAGAACAACAACAAAGAAGTAGTGCTACAGAAAATATATTCATAATGTACTTGGTTTTATAGTTAAACAGCATTAATACGTTCTTTGACAACTCTTCCCACAAAGGTGGTGAACATAATTTACTGCGTGAGAAGAGTTGTCAAAGAACCATATAGAATAAGCAATATAAGGAATTCTTTATGAACGATCAATTAACTGCCTTGATTTGTAAGGACGTAGAATTATCAAACGAAACAAAAGAATCTTTAAACAGAGGCATTACTCTAACAATAAAGCCGTATCTTTGTGACCATTAAGAAAAAAATATATGCTACATTTCGAAGAATTAAAACTAACAAGACAATACATTAATGCTTTAGAAGATCTAGGCTTTGAACAGGCAACACCTATTCAAATCAAGGCAATTCCTGCCATTAGATCTGGACAGCATGTCATTGGTATTGCACAAACAGGAACGGGAAAAACAGCCGCTTATGTTTTGCCAATTTTGCAAAAACTAAGCTATGCTAAAGGCATCGCCGCAAGGTGTATTATTGTCGTTCCTACCAAAGAATTAGTCGTTCAAGTCACACAACAAGTGGGAGAGTTGGCTAAATACACAGACATTCGATTCCAAGGTATCTATGGTGGCGTGGGACGAAAATCTCAAGCAAAAGCTATTTTGGATGGTGTTGATATTATTATTACAACCCCAAGACGTGTCTTAGAGCTGTATGAAAAAGAAAATATCAAGCTGAATAAGGTAGAGATTATGGTTTTGGATGAGGCAGATAGAATGATGGATATGGGCTTTATGGGGCAAATAAACACCATTCTAGAAGTAGTGCCCACCAAGAAGCAAAATTTATTGTTCTCGGCAACCTTCTCACCTAGAGTAGAGGAATTGAGTTGGAATTTTATGGATTTTCCAATCAAGATAGAGATTACTCCTGAAGCGACTCCTGTAGAAACCGTCGCGCAAGTTCGCTATGCCGTTCCAAATTTTTTGACAAAACTCAATTTATTAACGAGTTTATTAGAAGATGAGGAAGCTTTTCATCGAATTATCGTTTTCGTAAGAACCAAACAAGCGGCAAACCTTGTTTTTGCTCGCCTACAAAAGTACGGAAAAGAAAATATCCGATTGATCCATTCTAATAAAGGGCAAAATACTCGTATCAATGCCTTTCAAGATTTTAAAGATGGTGCCATACGAATTTTGGTAGCAACAGATGTTATGGCGAGAGGTATTGACATCAAAGAGGTGAGCCACGTTATTAATTTTGAGGTGCCTAAAATGTACGATGATTATGTGCATCGAATTGGTCGTACTGGTCGTGCGTTTCGTACTGGAGCAGCGATTACCTTTTTTACAAGGGCAGAGGCTTATCATATTAATAAAATAGAGAAGCGCATTCGGATGCCTATCCCTATGCTAGATTTGCCAGAGGAGATCGAAATAACGGAAACGCCTTTCTTTGAAAATCAGGAAATGGAGCGTGAAATTGACGCCCAGAAACACAAAGAAGATCCAGATTACAAAGGGGCTTTTCACGAGAAGAAAAGCTACATTGCCAAGATTAAAAATAAAAAAAGCAAACGACCTAAAAAATACAACGGAAAAACAAATTCGGGGTATGTAGCGAAAGCGAACAAAGGGAAGCAGAACACTTCTAAAAAGAGTCGTCACAAGAAATAATTGAAAAATTTAAAGCATAAAAAAATAAAGAATGACTTATAAAGATTTAATTCCTGCACTATGTGAAATCGCAGTTGATGCAGGAGCTGCAATTTTAGATATTTATAAAAATTGTGAAGGAATTGAAATTATCAAGAAAGCAGATGACTCGCCTCTAACAGCTGCCGATCAAGCTTCTAATGCCGTTATTTGCAAAGGTTTAGAAGCATTGCCCATTCAATATCCAATTATATCAGAAGAAAATAAAACGGTTGAGTTTGAGGAGCGTAGTCATTACGATTATTATTGGTTGGTCGATCCATTGGACGGAACGAAAGAGTTTATCAAACGCAATGGTGAATTTACAGTAAACATCGCCTTAGTTCATGCGGGTAAAGTGGTCATGGGAATCGTTTATGCACCTGTTTTGGATGAATTGTACTGGGCTTCTAATGACGATGGTGCTTTCTTGAAAAAAGAGGGTGAAACGAAACAAATTCATGCGCCTAAGTTCACCTTGAAAGACAAAGGAATCAATGTAGTTTGTTCTCGTTCACATTTAAATGATGAAACAAAAGCCTTTATAGATGCCTTAGATGAGCCGAATTTAGTATCTAAAGGAAGTTCACTTAAATTCTTATTGTTGGCGACAGGGAAAGCTCATTTGTATCCTCGTGTTGCACCAACAATGGAATGGGATACCGCTGCGGCTCAGATTGTTTTGGAAGAAGCAGGTGGTAAAGTCTTGCAATACAATACAACAGATCCTGTTATTTATAATAAAGAAAATATGCTGAATCCTTATTTTGTGGCTTACGCTAATTTGGAAGAATAGGAGTACAAATAACAGGGCGGTTTTTTTAGCAAGAAGACAGATACTTTCAAAGTGTCTGTTTTCTTGCTTTAAACCGTCACCCTCAATTATTTAATTTTTAAATCAATAATACACCTTCCCATCAAGAATTTTTAGTCGTTTCTGACTTTCCATTTCCTTAATTTTTCGAATGGTTGTTTCTGTGGTTAATCCCGTTAACCCAGCAATGTTTTTTCGAGTCAAATCTATGCGGCAACTAAATGCCTCTGTTTCATTGTATACATTGATTTTGATGTAATCAAACAAGGAAATAATCGCTTTTTCGGCAGAGTTAGACGTAATGCCATTTGCCATAATCGCCTTAAAGTAGAGCCGCTTAGAGAGCATCTTTGTTACGTTCAAATGAATGTTTTGATGATCTAATAGCAATTGTTCAAAATCAGGTTTAGGAACTCTAATAATAGAACAAGTACTCAAGGCGATGGCATTGGCTGGATAGTTTAAGTTGGCAATCAGAGGCGGTTCTCCAAAGCTCCTGTTTTTGCCAAAAATGCCCTGTATAAATTCATTTCCTTTCTCATTGTAATAACTCATTTTTACGCCACCTGTGATAATCTGAAAATAATACCTTGGCGTATTATCTTTTTCGAAGATGAAAGTATCTTTTTCATACTGAATTATTTTAAATGGATACTGCTTTAGGACCTGTAAATCTATCATTGTTTGGTATGATTTGGATCATAAGTTAAGAGGAAGGCTATGCATTATATTTGTAAACAAGTTGTTGGCTGACGATAAAAAAGTATTAAAGTCGCCATTTTTTAAATTACCTATCAACAGGTAAAGTTGTTTAAAAATAGGCTAATATTTTAAATGAAATCTCTTTTTCCTCTACTCTGCGTTAAAAATTAGCTCCATAGCTAAGGCTATGAACCGACCACGAAGTAGCAACGAAGCTAATTTTTGCCTTGATTAAAGAAAAAATAGTACTCATTTTCAACACCATACTATTCTTAAACAACTTCAATATAGACAGAATGAAGAAGGTAATAAAAAAGGGGCTCTCTTTTTTTGTAATAATGGCTTGTTTTGGTAGTATTTATTTTGTGCATCGCCTTCTTTTTGATGACTTAGGAAACGAGTGTTTTATTGCGGCTTTGGGAGCAGCAGCAGTACTATCCTTTTCCAATGGTGAAGCGTCAAATTACTCAACTAAAAATATGTTTTTGGGATCTATATTAGGAGCTGCGATTGGCGTTTTTTTTAATACCATATCAATAGATAAAACACTTGCAATCATCTTAGCAATAAGTTGTTGTGTTTTATTAATGGAAATAACTCGCTTAAAATATCCTCCAGGAGGAGCAATGGCATTAATTCCCATTTTATCGAATAAAGTCATTCAAGATTTGGGCTACCTATTTATTTTATATCCCGTTTTAAGTGGAATTAGCATCCTCTTTTTTTTTTCGAAAATTCAAAAAATTATAAATAAGAAATTATGATTAGTCCAAACACGATAAAAATCGTAAAATCAACCGCACCTGTCCTAGCAGAACATGGAGAGGCAATTACGCAAGCGTTTTATAAGCGTCTATTTATTCAACATCCTGAGATGAAGAATATTTTCAATATGACGCATCAAAAAAAAGGTACACAGCCGAAAGTTTTGGCAAATGCTATTTTTATGTATGCCCAATATATTGACCAATTAGAAGTCTTGGGAGGCGCTGTAGAATCAATTGCTCAGAAGCATGTAAGTTTAACGATTACACCAGAAATGTATCCAATTATAGGCGAAAATTTATTGGCTGGAATTGGAGAAGTTTTAGGCGATGCAGCAACACCAGAAATTGTAGGCGCTTGGGCAGAAGCCTATCAAGCTTTAGCGGATATTTTGATTGGTAGAGAAGAGGATATCTACCTTGATCGTACTAAAAAAGAAAGTGGTTTTAGAGGGCATAAGGATTTTGTTGTGCTCAAAAAGGTCGTAGAGAGTACGGCAATTACTTCTTTCTATTTACAACGAAAAGACGGTACAGCAATTCCTGAATTTCAGCCAGGACAATACATTGCCTTGACGTTGACGATTCCAAATACAACACATCAGCATACTAGAAATTATAGTTTGTCAGATTGTAATTGCAAGGATTATTTGAGAATTTCTGTCAAAAAAGAAACGGGGACTCCGGATGGTGTTGCCTCTACTTATTTGCATGAAAATATAGAAGAAGGTGCGGTCTTGAGTGTGGGAATGCCTTCGGGAGAGTTTATGTTGAAAGAGGAAGACAAACCTGTGGTCTTGATTGCAGGTGGTGTTGGCATTACGCCTTTGATGAGTATGTACAAATACTTAACAAATCGAACCAATCGAAAGGTGACCATGATTCAATGTGCTTTGAATAGTAATGTGCGTGCCTTTGAAACAGAAATTGAAGAAGGGAAGAAGAGGGAAGGAGTGCGTTCTATACTTTTGTATGACCAAGCCTTAGAAACCGATGTTTTGGGAAAAGATTATGACCATCAAGGTTATTTAGATGCAGCTACATTGGCTGCTGTTCCATACTTAAAAGAAAGTACCGTTTATTTTTGTGGACCAAAGGCTTTTATGGCGAATACGCTTTCTTTATTAAATATCTTAGGCGTTGAAGAAGAAGCTATAAATTATGAATTTTTTGGACCTGCAGAAGAACTAGAATTAGTGAATTAATAAGCTTACTTTAGGAGTTGAATAAAGTCAATAGATTTCATTCAACTCCCTTTTTTTTTATTTAGAACGCCAGAATCTTAGCCAAATCTTCTAAGGTAGTACTCATTTTTGTATGATGCTTAATGGCTTTTTCAAAAGGAGTGGCAACAATCTCTCGATGCATTTGCCCAAGCATAACACCTTTTTGACCAGTATTGAGCGCTTCTACAGCAGCAACACCTACACGACTAGCCAAAACACGATCCATACAGGAAGGAGAACCACCCCGTTGCATGTGCCCTAGTATCGTGACACGAATGTCAAAAATATCCGTTCGTGCTTTTACTTTTTGAGAAATTTCTAAGGCGCCACCTGCATCATCTCCCTCTGCTACAACGATAATGTTAGATAGTTTCTTTTTGTCAGCATTATCTAATAATTGTTGTACCAATTCATCAATATTGGTCTTGCTTTCGGGAATAAGAATCGCTTTGGCTCCAGCCGCAATTCCTGCACGAGCGGCAATGAAACCAACATCTCGTCCCATTACTTCCACAAAAAATAGGCGATCGTGTGAATCTGCAGTATCTTTGATTTTATCAATCGCTTCCATTGCCGTATTAATAGCCGTGTCATAACCAATGGTAAAATCGGTTCCATACAAATCATTGTCAATCGTTCCTGGCGCACCTACAATTGCAATATCAGGGTATTCGTTCATGAATACATTCGCCCCAGTAAAAGTTCCATCACCTCCAATGGCAACAATTCCTTCAATCTTGTGTTTTTTAAGGTTGTCATAAGCCTTTTTGCGTCCTGTCACCGTTCTAAATTCATCGCTACGAGCAGAACCTAGTATCGTGCCTCCTTTGTGCAAAATATAACTGACAGATTTAGAATTCATCGGAATAAAGTCATCGTTAATCATTCCTTTGTAGCCTCTGCGAATGCCAACCACTTCGATCTTATAGTAAATGGCAGCACGAACAACAGCACGAATACAGGCATTCATACCAGGAGAATCTCCACCAGAGGTAAATACAGCTATTTTTTTCATAATAATTTAGGTTAAAATAAGAAGGTTCCTTTACAGGAAGCAATATAACTAAGACCTTGAATTGGTTTGAGTACTTGAAACTAGATTTCTAATATAGTGTAAATTGGAAAATTATTGCAATATTTTTTAGAGATCTTATTTCGTTAAATCAAAAAAAAAAGCCACTCCGAAAACAGAATGACTTTTTTACTGAAAAATATCTAGCGGAGAAGTTAATTCCTTATTATTTTATTCGTCACTATTTTTCCATCGACTTGGAGTTGGCTAATATAAATTCCAGCAGGAACTTTTGCTCCTACATCATTTGTACCATTCCAAGAAACGTAATGTTCTCCTTTGGTTGTCTTTCCACTAATAAGTTGTTTGACCAGTTTCCCTTGTAAATCATAAACACCTAGTGTTGTTTCTGATGTATTCTTAATGTAATAATGCAAGACCGTTAAGTCATTTGATGGATTAGGGGAGGAGGTTAAAAATAAGCCACCTTCGTTGACAGCAATGGGGCTAGTGCCTGTGGAAGTCTGTAATTGTAATAAACTATCTACATTAATAAGTTCATCGCCAGTTACATAGTCCATGTATTGGAAGTAGATTAAAAACATTTCATCCGTTGTGTTTAAACCAAAGAAAACATCTTGAGGAGGGTTGTTGGGATTACTGGGATTATTGGTTGTATTGTCATAAAATGCTTTCCCATATAGTTTGTACCCCGTAGGAATTTTTTGTAAGTATTTGAAGGTATAAAACCCTTGCCACTCGAAATCCCATTTAGGAATATGAATCAAAGGGATTTGATCATAAGGAGGAAAGTCATTTTTTGCATAAACAATAAAACTTTTGCCTAATAAATGAGCATGTGGGAATATTCCAAACAAAGTCAAGTCATCCGCCAGAGGCGTATTCGCATCAGGATACCAACCTTCAACAGAATCGATGGTGTTGGATTGAAGTGTAAAGGTGTAATTGTCTAAAAGAGGATTGGCAAATATTTCACGAACATTTGTTGCTGTTCCTTGTGGGTAAAAGTGAAAATTAATTCGAGTACTGTCCAAGATTCCCTGACTTCCTTCTGGATAATGCATCGCAAAAATGATATGAGAATTTGCAGGGAAATCAATCCCTAATTTGAAATTTGCCGTATTAGGAAATTGAGCAGGTGGACTTCCTGGAGCGTAACCTGCAATTAGAGGTAAATTAATTGGACCGACACAAGAATGGCTAGTTGTATCAGTACCGTAAGTGTTTTGCTCGTCGAGATACACAAAGGCATGGTGAACGATAGAAGAGTTCCCCGGTATAACTTCAACAGCTTGAATCGTTTCATTTGTCAACCAGTTTGTCGGAATAGAAAAGCAAACATAATCATCGTCACCAAAGGTTGCTTTGCTAATATAATCAGGGATTCTAATGCTCATATCTGGTGTTCCTAATTGCCAATTGTTGGGATTGTAAACAGGAGTGACAGGAGTGTTGGCAGGGTTTCCTTGAGGTGTGCCTGAGTTTATCCAATTATTTATAGTTGAAATTTCGGCACTACTTAAACTTCTATGTTCTGTGAATTGGGAATAAGTATCATCAGGGCTCCAAGGGGGCATGCTACCATTGTTGATTTCCGTCTGAATAGAAGTTGCATAATTAGATGCATCCGTATAAGTCATTAAAGAGAATGGAGCAATTCCACCATTATGATGACAAGAAGTGCAATTGTCAAAGATGATTTGGGCAACATCATCGGCATAGTTCTGTGCCTGAGTTTGGTTTGTGTTATTAATAATAAAGCTTAATACCAAAAAGGACAGCATAATTTTTTTGAGTCTCATATTGTATCGTTTTAAGTGTATAGTGAACTGATTGTCTAATAATTTCCTGAGTGCTTTTTATATAAATCAAAGTGCTTGAAAGCCTAAGGTTTATTGTATTAGCAAAATTACTTATGATAAGTAGGGTAGGCAATACTGATTTATCAGTATTAATATTAGATAACCACTTAAAACAAAAAAAGCTACTCTGAAGAACAGAGTAGCTTTCTTACTAAAAAGTATCGATGAGACAACTTATTGTCTTATTATTTTATTCGTCACTATTTTTCCATCGACTTGGAGTTGGCTAATATAAATTCCAGCAGGAACTTTTGATCCAGCATCACTAGTCCCATCCCAAGAAGCGTAATGTTCTCCCTTGATGGCATTTTCATTAATAAGTTGTTTGACCAATTTACCTTGTAAATCGTAAATACCGATAGAGATTTCTGCTGTGTTTTGAAGGTAATATTGCAACATCGTCAAACCGTTTGATGGATTTGGATAAGAGGTTAAAAATAAGCCACCTTCATTAACCGAAATAGGCTCTTGTGAACCTGTTGGCATTTGCAATTGCAACAAACTATCGACATTAATCAATTCATCTCCCGTTTGATAGGGCATATATTGAAAATAGACTAAAAACATTTCATCTGTCGTGTTCAGCCCAAAACTCATGTTTTGAGGTGGATTGTTGGGATTAAATGGATTGTTGGTGGTGTTGTCATAAACTGCCTTTCCGTAGAGTTTGTAGCCTACAGGCAGTTTTTGTAAATACTTAAACACATAAAATCCTTGCCAATCAAAATCCCATTTAGGAATATGAATCAATGGAATTTGATCATAAGGTGGAGAATGATTAACCGCATAAACGATAAAGCTTTTACCTAATAAATGGGCATGTGGAAAAACACTAAACAAGGTTAAATCGGTAGAGATCGGCAAGTTTGCACTAGGAAACCAAGCATCAACACTATCAACTGTATTCGCATTGAGGTTAAAAGAATAATCGTTTAAGATCGGGTTGGCCGAAACTTGACGAACGCCACTTGCTCCTTGTGGATAGAAGTGAATGTTCAAACGAGTACTATCTAAGACTCCTTGACTACCTTCTGGGTAATGCATGGCAAAAATAAGCCTTGAATTTGCTGGCAAATTGATACCCATTTTTAGAAAACCATCCACATTTGGAAATTGAGCAGGAGAACTACCTGGTGCAAAACCTGCAATTAATGGTAAATTAGTTGGTCCACCACAGTTATGACTAGTAGTATCTGTACCATAAGTATTGTTTGCATCAATATAAACTAAGACATGATGTACAATAGAAGCATTGCCAGGAATCACTTCAATTGCTTGAATTGTTTCGTTTGTAAGATGGTTGGTTGGAATAGAAAAACAAACATAATCATCGTTTCCAAAGGTTGCTTTACTAACATAATCAGGAATTCGAACACTGATGTCAGGTGTTCCTAATTGCCAGTTGTTTGGATCGTAGATCGGTGTTGCAGGCGTATTAGCTGCGTTTCCTTGAGGTGCGCCAGCATTAACCCAATCATTTATAGTGGTAATTTCAGCCGCCGTTAAACTACGAACATGTGCCAATTCAGAATAATTGTCGTTTGGTGACCAAGGTGGCATATCGCCATTGTTTACCTCTGTTTGAATCAAGGCAGCATTTGCAGAAGCATCCGCATAAGTCATCAAAGGGAAAGGGGCAATACCGCCTGCATGGTGACAAGAAGTACAATTATCAAAAATGATTGACGCAACGTCATCGGCATAAGTTTGAGCAGTAGATTGCCCTATAAATAGGCAAAAAAGACTCAAAGATAAATAAATGTTTTTCATAAAGTGTATGGTTGTTTGTGAGGAAAGGTTAGGTAATATTTGGTGTGTAAATCGTATCTATTGGATGATCAGTAAGACATGTTTTTAACATTAAAAAGATTAAAAGGGAGACGGATCATCAGGTAGATGCAAAAAGCTATTTTTTTGATTTTTTGATAAGGAAACAAAAGGTACACAACGTATTAATTATGAATACTAATGATCAATTTACAACTTTAAAAATGAAATAGCAAGCATTAAAAGTTAAATGCTTATACCTTGAGGTAAGATAAGCTTGAAGAGAGCTGTTAAAAAGATGTTATTCTTAATAAGAAGCACAACAATTAAGGAACTTGAACGTACTCTTCATTGTAGATTCGAGCTTTTTTTTGTAACTTTATTATTCTTAATAACTAGAATAAATCATTGGTTATTAGAAGATTCAAATTTTGATAAAAAAAATCATTATAATATGTTCAATATAAAATTACTTGGCTTTTGTTTGTTATTAATGGGAACGTTGTCTTTTTCAGCCTGTAATCAAGGTCCAGCTTGTCCTGCTTATAATAGTGTGCACAATACGAAGGATTATGGATATAATCCAAATAATGCAGAACGTGCTAAGGAAAATAACAAAGCAGATATAGCAGCAAAAAAGAAAGCAGCACTTGGCCCTAGTTCATCCAAAAGAGGTAGAACTTCTTTGTTCCCAAAAGGGATGGTGAAATAGAGTACTACTTTGTATTAATTTAGATTGACCTCGTATTAAAGGAAATAAAACGATGCTTCTTATAGGGGATGTTGGTTATCTTATTTCTATCAAATAGACCTCATTAAGGTGTATTAGGATTAATTATTATGCAATATAGACCTGAATCAGCATTACTTTGATGAAGAAAAAAATCTTAGATATGCCAATGCAGAAGCTAAAGAAATACCCACCAAGTCGCTTAAAATATCAAGTAAGTCAAAGGTTCTAGTTGCAAAAAATAACTGGGTAAACTCTTCTGCCAAAGCAAAACAAAGAATAAGCATTGAACCTGTCCATAAGTCTAGCTTAAATAGTTTGAAAGAAGTATAGGACAGGGCATGATTTAATAAAAAGGTTAAACCAGCAAAAACGCAAACATGCCCAATTTTATCTCCCCCAGGTATTTGGTGTACGAACTGTATAAAGGGATTTTTAAGCCCTAAATTTGCATGGATAATAATCCAAATTATAAAAATAAAGGACAGTACAATTGGTAGAAATCGGAACTTGCTTTTATTATCTGGATTTTGAGGTTTTGGCGGAATAGGTTTCATAGGTTTGTTTAGAATTAACGATTTTTAATAATATGTTTTTTTACTTAGAAATGTATACCTATTTTATAAAGGGCATCGCCCTGACACCCTTTCTAAAAAAAGATAAAAGGAGCATCGCTCCGACACCCTTTATCCGAAAAAAACATCTGAATATAAAATAATGAATCCCTACGCTTCTTATCTTTATATTGTATGAATGGTGACGAAGCGATGCTTCTTGTAGGATAAAAAAAAGCGTCTAAAGGAAGTGTTCTTCCTTTAGACGCTTTTCTATAATTGAACGTTAAGCGCATCTAATCAATATGCTCCAATTGAACAAACAAGGTAGCAATAGACTTGCCTTTTGCTTCTGCTTTGAAACTCATCACACCATTTTGTGAATTGTATTGGACCTCTTTGTCAGACATTAATTGACTGCCCAAAACACGCGCCACTTTTTCTTGGAAACTATAGCGACTACTTTGTTTGCTAATAGATTTTTTGATGTCATCCAAATTCAATGGAAGCTTAGAATAAATCACACAAAGATAATCTGTTCCTACATTGCCATCCATTCTGATGTGCTGATCTTCGCTAGGAATTGGAACACTGTTTTTGCTATAATTCAAAGCAGGACTAACGCCTTTTTTGTGCGGAAAAACTTGATAAATTTTATTGCTATTATCAGAACCTATCGCATAGACATAAGCCGCTTGGTCATTGTTCAAGTAAATTCTAAAACGAGTACCAGAACGATAAGCTTTGTTCATTTGATAATAACTATTTCCTTTAAGACTTGCCGTCATTTCCTGCCCTGTATCTTCCTTCAATTTTAAAGAACCAGCCAATTGATTTTTATCCTCTTTTTTTGCAACAGAAGGCATTTTAAACATTTCGACCGCTTGATAAATAAATTCAGCAGCATCTTCATATTTTACCCAAATATAGCCCTTGTCCGCCCAAGCCGCACTCCAACTATTTTGCACTCTAAAAGCACCCCCATCTTGGTCGTCATCATAACCAATAATACACATAGCATGACGTCCATGTGCATGCCCTTGATCTCCAACAGCTTTGTCAGTACTTTTTTTGATCCAAGTAGGTCCTTTGCTGTAACAAAAGGAATTGGGAACATACATCGCAATCACTACAGGATTCCCCTCGTTGATGCTTTTCTTAACCGCTTGAACTCGTTCTTTGGGAGTCGAAGGATTGGATGTATTCCAAAGCGTTGCATAGCCCGTCATCTTATAGGCTTCTGCCTTCTTATAAATACTTTTTGGAATGGCTGTTTGCGGGCAATCTTCACTGTAATCACTCAATTTAGGAATCCCAAGGGTTTTAATATTCTTAATACAATCGGATACAAAAGCCCCATTGCAACTTGTTTTGGGTGTAGTAACACGATAGATGAACCCAGGCGAAAAAGCATTGTCATCAATGGTTGCTTGTGAATCCCAGCCGTGGCGTTGTGCCTCCAAAATAGTTCGTCCACAGTAACCCGCTGCCCAAGCAGTACAGGTTCCATATTGCCCTTGAGTACTAGCCGAAGGAGCATATTTTTCCAAAGAAGCCTTCGTGTCTACGGCTCTATAGCTTTCATTCGTTAATTTTGCTTTAATTGGAAGCTCATCATAGCCCTCGTCTGGACCTTCTGGAATACCCATTCCAAACTTAAAATTATCAGGTTGCCCCCAAGCGTTGACACTCATCAAAAATCCAATACCTATTAATGCTGCCTTGTATATCATATTGTTACGTCTATGTTCTATTTGAGAATCAAAAAACGAAGGAATTATTTTCAAATTATATTCAAAACCTAAAAATGAAAACCTCATTTTAAAACAGGCTCTCAGCCTTTAATTACCTATCTAGGCAAAGTTAAAGCCAACTTATCGTTTTCTAAAAATAAAATTACCACCCTCATCACCTGTTTGTGGCATGACACCAAATTGAGGGATATGATTGTTTGGACTGTTGTAAATAACAGCTGGTTTTACCTTAGAATAAAGCGTTTCAGCAGAAAGACAGCTAGTATCGTTTTCTTTTAATTTTTTAATCAAATACTTAAAGAACACGCTATTATCTGGCACGACAGTATTGGCACCACTAGTCATGGCACGACGACTCGGAATTTTTTCCATTTCAGCACAAGCAAACTCCGTAACATCTCGATAGCCTCCCGTGAAGATAGAACCGCTGAAACAAGCATCAGCAATTACCAAGGTATGTTGTGTTTTGATACTATTGACATAATCTCTTAATTCTGAATTGGAGAACCATTTTAGGCGATTGTCCTTTTTTGCATCAGAAGGCAACCAATAGCCAATTTCATTTTTAACCAAGCCATGCCCAGAGTAAAAAATCAACAATTGATCTTGTTTGGTCAAGCGTTCTTGCAAGTAAATTAATTTTTCTAAAATCGCTTCCTTCGTTGGATTTTTTAGAACATGTACATTAGTCTTTTCAAAGGTATAGTCATTCACTAAGGTTTGTTCCAAAAGTTCACAATCATCAATAGGTTTTTCTAAATCATTGATCGCAAAATCATCGTAATTCTCAACACCAATCAACAAGGCGTGATAATGCCCGCCACCACTTGATTTGTACTCAATAACACGTTTCTCCGAACGAACACTACTGTTCGCTGTTTCTACTACAATTTCCAATTCATTTTTGCCATTCTGAAGCTTAACCGTTTCGTTGACAGATTCTGTACAATCTGTATCAACACCAAAACCTCTAGAAGCAAATGTTTTTCCATTTACATATAACTGAATACTTTTGATATCTGCATTAGAGTGGACACAAGCCTTTACTTTATAGCTTGGTTCTGTACTAGAGACAAAGGCATTGTAAGGATAATCCCAAGTAATCGTTGGTTTCTCTATTTCGCCTTGCTTTTTAACCAGTTTCGCCTTTTCTGTGCGATACTTAGAACCATTACTAGCATCAGCTGCAATTGCTTTGTCATAATCCGCAATCGCATCTTCGATGTTTCCTAAACAATTTCTAGCCTTTGCACGATCCGCATAATAATACCCTTTTTTATCGCTGGCAACATTGATGGTGGCATTAAAGTCACTCAAGGCTTCTCGACAACGTCCTAAACAATTGTAAATAGCCCCACGAGTATGATAACTGTACTCGGTAGGAGATAAGTTGATGGATTTATCAGCATCTGCCAAAGCCCCCAAACACTGCCCACTAAGATATTTAGCCCAAGCTCGATTGTTGTAAGCAGTCGCATGACTCGGATTTACCTTTAGTGCTTCTGTGTAATAATAAATGGCAAGATCTTGATTGTTCTTATTTGCCGCAGCCAAACCAGCATTAAAATATTCATCAAAAGACTTTGTTAAATCTCTTTCATAATTGTACAAAATGGCTTTGATGCGTTTTTTATTATCCCAATGATGTTGTATGAAATCCTTAGGGAATTCACTTGAAACAACATATCGCTCACTTTTGCTAACACTATACTCTGACATGACCACAATCCAAAGTCCTTCTCCATAAGCCAAAGACGTAATGTGTTTACCTTCTTCGTACTTAGCGTTGACCCATTCTGTAGGAAATGCACTGCCCCAATTGTAGACTTGTTTGTCATAATCTGCTCCTTTGGCTAAAATAGCCACCCATTCGCCATTCCCAAAAGAAATATCAATGATGTCTTTTCCATCGTTCCATTTGCCCAAAATAAACTCCTTGATTTCTTTGAAACTACCACGTTTCCCCCAACTCTCATTGGTCAAACCAGCACCTTTAGACATGACAACTACCCAAATATCAGAGCCATAGGCTACTTTTGTAATATCAAAGCCTTCTTTCCATTTTTTCTCTACCCAATCTCCTGGGAATTTTTTGTCTTTATAATACGCCTGCTGTGTATAAGTAGTACTGCCTGTAACAACATACCATTCTCCATTGCCATAGGTAAGGTCAGTGATATACTGTCCTTTGTCCCATTGGGCTTTTATAAATGTTTTTGGAAACTCAACACTATTATCATAAGTCTGAGAATAACTGCCTTCCATCAAAACCGCACACCAAGTGTTGTTTTGCGCTTGACTTGTTGTCAATGCTAGAAGGAAAAAGATTGGAAGTATCAGAAAAAGTTTCGTTTTCATAAAGGATAGATATTTTAGAGTAATACTTTGCGGGATTTAGCTACGCTGCTTCTACGAGGTTTAGTTTTTTTTACCAAAAAACATAAAAGTCATTTTATATTAATTTGATTATCAGTGTGCTTAATGTTTTGGCGATAATCAAACCGATATAACTTAGCTACGTTGAGCCTTTGGGTTCTCCACAAAGTAATGTTAGAGACAAGATTAGACTAGAGTATCCAAGAGAATAATGTTCAATTATTCAGTAGGCTTACAATAATCTAGAATTATGCCAACCTGTTTGCCTCAATTTAAAAAAGGAATCGCTTTTTGCGTAAAAAAAGAGGATAGTATTTTAAATAAACTATCCTTTAGATGGATTTATTATACTTTTGTAAATCAAAGGATAATTCTTTCCGTTAAAATTGCTTTTTTTAAGAAAAAGTATGCTTTGTTACTGTTCCCAAGCAAATATCCTGAATTTTGTAAAATAAGTCTTTATACAAGATAACTTAAAGTTGTTGAAAAAGTAGTAAACACTTAGTACAGGGATGAAATTGGGACAATAAAAATATAAAAAGTAAATTGAATCAATGAAAATGACACCAGAATATATTGAAGAATACGCACAACGACATACTAAAGTCTATGAATCGGAGGTCTTGAATAGATTAGAACGCAAAACACATCTAGAAGTGATGCGTCCTCAAATGTTATCTGGCTATTTGCAAGGGCAGTTTTTAGCCTTTTTTAGTAGAATGAAAAAGCCCCATAGAATCCTAGAAATTGGAACCTATACAGGTTATTCTGCCATTTGTTTGGCACAAGGTTTAGTAGAAGATGGAAAATTGCATACGATAGATATTAATAAAGAATTAGAAAATATTGCGACTCAATTTATTCAAGAAGCTGGTTTGGAAAATACCATTCAGCAACATCAAGGAGATGCGATGACGATTGTTCCCGATTTGAACGAGCATTGGGATTTGGTTTTCTTGGATGCAGATAAAATTAATTACACAAATTATTATGATCTACTAGTGCCTAATTTGCAGCCAGGAGCGGTTATTATTGCTGATAATGTCTTGTGGCATGGAAAAGTACCTAGAGGGAGTAAGGAAAAAAGAGCCAGTGCATTAGCTCTCTTTAATCAAAAAGTAATGGACGATCCTCGTGTGAATAATGTCTTACTTCCCTTGCGAGACGGTCTTATGTTAATCGAAGTGCTTTGATGAAAAAACAATCGTTTCTGTAAGGGAGAAGGGAGGGGAATGCATTTTTAGAGGCTAAAATAGGGTTTAATTTTCCTTTATTTTTTATGGATAGTAAGTTAGAGCGCTATTCTTCTAAAAGCTTTTTTGCGATTTTGAGGATTTTATTGGGATTATTAAATATTAATATATATATTCAAGTCAATTTTGCAAACATTAAGGTGTAGTCATAACTTTCATTTATTCAAATTTAGAACACTCATTCTTAAATTTTTAATGAAGGGAGAAATAAATCAACAAGATGTATGCTTGATTAGGTGGTTTTTATGTATTTTATAAAGGAAATATGTTCGTTGGTTCAGGCTTGGAATGACAATTTTTTTTAGTATAAAAACTACTCTAGGATCAATATTAGGTGTACCTCAAAAATACCACTCAAACCCCTTGAAAGTGCTTATTAATCAAATTAGTATGTTAATCTCAGTTATGTGTAGCAGACATAACTCAAATAAATGTTTTTTTGAAGCGAAATAACTCTTAATACTTGGTTTTTAATTGGTTTTTGGGCTTTGACGAAATATAAAGGCTTATTTTTTTCTAATTACGCAAAACTTCTTTAGTTTTGTAGACGAACTTAGCAAAATATTATTCAGAATGACATTCAGACCAATTATATTATTAATAATTCCCATGTTACTTGTTGACAGCATAGCTGTAGGTGCCCCACTAGCACCACCCAACACGTTAACGATAGAAGGGTATGCCCCCCTGGCAGAGAAATATATTAAGGAACATTATAGCTTGGCTGTTGCAGAAATGGAGCGAACCTCTATTCCTGCAAGTATCACACTAGCTCAAGGAATGCTAGAATCTGGATATGGAACAAGCGAACTGGCTAAAAATGCCAACAATCACTTTGGGATTAAATGCCACAAAGGTTGGGTAGGTGAAACCTATACACACAGAAGCAGTGAGAACAAAAATGGTTCTTTAATTGCACGAAAATCTTGTTTCCGTTCTTATGGAACGGTTGAGCAGTCTTATGCTGATCACTCTGATTTTTTAGCATCACGTTCTAATTACTCTGAACTATTTCTAGCCAATACAACCGATTATAAATTTTGGGCAGAAGGCTTGTTAAAAGGCGGTTATGCAACAGACCCTACTTATGCCAAAAAGTTAATGACAACTATAGAAAATTATAGTTTGAATAAATACGACAAGCATACAAATACCATTTTAGCATTTAATAACTCAACAGAAGAATTAGAATATAAAGAAGATCTACAAGCACTAAAAAATAGAATTCAAACCTTAGAATCAATCTTATCTCAAACAGAGTTATATAAGTTAGAACTAAAAGAGTGTTTGAATGCCAAACAAAAAGAAGTTACTAGTCTTAAAATCAAACAAGAAGATTTAAAGAAGCAACTAAACGAAAAAATTTCTATTCTAGATAATAATTTGGCCGTACAATATGATATGATTGCAAATTTGCAACGTAGATTGGAACGTGTAGAGAACATCCAACAGGATATGATCAAGTCAGATCCTTTGATGGGCTATTTTAATGCAGATGGTACGCCTAAGAATCAGGTAAATATATTCCCTGTTCGTCAGTTGAACCAGGAAGGTGTTTTCTACCAAAGTGGTCGAAAAGCAACCCTTGCTTCTGAGGATAGAAATTTATTTGAAATTGCTGAACAGTACAATATTTCTTTTAAAGATTTATTGAAGTACAACGACTTAGAAGATGATTCTGATTTGCCAGATGGGTACTATGTATTCATTGAACCTAAAGCAAATTATGTCAAGAGTCAAACAGCGCCTCATCAAGTAGCTATTGGCGAAACAATGCATACGATTTCTCAACGTTATGGAATCAAAGCGTCAAAATTGTATCAACGTAATCATTTGAAAAAAGGAGAGGAGCCTAAATCAGGAGAATTTATTTTCTTGAATAAAACAAATGAAAAACAACCTGATTTAAAAGAAACGCCTACTCAAACAAACTTTGATTCAAAGTTTGGTGGTGGAGGAACTAGAGGAAAATAGCCTCAAGGAAACTATAAACAATCGTAAGAAAAAGATGCAAAACTATAGTTTTGCATCTTTTTTTTATATTTTTAACTAAACTCAGATACCTATATCATATAGCTGAAACGTTTTGTTTTTATAAAAATTAAACGGATAGAGTCCTTTTTTGTATAAAAAACACGAGTTGTTGGTATCTCTAGGAGTTATTCAAGTATATTTTTTATTTAAACAATTAGTACTTCTTGGATCGTTGGGTGTTCAGTATGAAAACACCATTATGAGAAGGCTATTATTATTAGGTGAAACCGATCAATTGCATGCAAAAAAATACATATTTTATTATAGCTATCATAGCTAGTTTATCTAACTTCATTTTTGCTCAAGGCTTAGATAAAGGAGAGTTAACAGTTGACGAGTACATTGGTGAATTTAAAGATATAGCCATTCAAGAAATGGAGCGAAGTGGTATTCCTGCAAGTATTACACTAGCGCAAGGGATTCATGAATCTGCGTACGGAAACAGTCGATTGGCAAGGTCTGCAAACAATCATTTTGGAATTAAATGTACAAAAGATTGGGAAGGAAAAAAAGAGTACAAATGGGATGATGAAGCAAGAAAATCTTGTTTTAGAGTGTACATTTCTGCGAATGATTCTTATGTGGATCACACCGATTTTTTATTAAATAGAAAGCATTATGCGTTTTTATTTGATTATGAAAGAAGTGACTACAAACGATGGGCAAAAGGACTAAAAAAAGCAGGTTATGCAACAGATCCTAAATATCCTGACAAGCTAATTAAGACGATTGAAAAGTATAAATTGACTGTATACGACCGATCAACAGGTATTTTAACTTACGATACGACAAATGTTAAAGACATTAAGAATGTGCCTATTTATGCTTCAGTAGGTAAGCATAGAACGAAGCCTAGATCTTTTTTCTTTAAATCTTATAAACCTGGATTTTTTAGAATAAATGGCGCTTCTTATGCCATTTCTAGAAAAGGAGAATCTGCCTTGGCAGTTGCCAAACGTTTTGGAATTCCATATAAGCGTTTTTTGAAGTTTAATGACTTGGAAGATGGAGATGAATTAATGGATTATCAACCGGCTTATATTCAACCCAAAAGAGCTACTTACAAAGGGGAAGAGACCTTTTATAAAGTAACGCAAGATATTACGATGTACGAAATTGCTCAAGAGTTTGGAGTGAAATTGTCCACTTTATTGGAGTTAAATCTTTTGGAAAAAGGCAATGAGCCGCAGAATGGCGAGTTGATTTTACTGAAAGAAAAAGCCTTAACAAAACCTAAACTTAGATCAACGAGTCATGTTGATATATTGCCATCGCCTTATATTGATGACGAGAAATCTAAGAACCTAAAGTCGCCCGTAAAATCGATGACAAAACTACCTAACAAAGTAGTTATTCCTACGATAGAGCGTCCAAAGCCACAAGATATAACGGTTAATACGCCAACTTATGATAATACAATCTATGCTGATACAGCAAAAATTAATACTTCAAAATCTAAGGATAAAACATTCTTAAACGTAAATGTTGTCAAAGATGAACGTCCTAATGGTAATAATAATAATACGTCTAATACAGTGATTAGACGACCTAGACCAGCGACGACAACGACAAATACAAATACCACCATCATAAGAAGACCCGCAACAACGACGAACAATACAGGTACAACAACAAATACTACAATTATAAGAAGACCTGCAGCAACGACGACAAACAATACAGGTACAACAACAAATACTGATGCCTTATTTCCTTCGTCAACTACTACAAATACCAATAATAGACCGAACAATACGAGTACAACAACTACAAGCGAAAATCCAATAAGAAATACGACTGTAACAACAAACACAACAACAAATCCACCCGTTTATAATGGAACAAATACAAGCAATTATGGGAGTACCAAAGATTATAAAAACGGAGGGACAGTCACAAATACGAATACAAATACTGCCAATACGATAACAAGACCTGTAACTAGTGGGGATAGATTTATTAATCATGTGGTAAAAAAAGGCGAAACGCTTTATCGATTGCATAAAAACTACAATGTTTCTGTAGCGTCTATTCAAGAGCTGAATAGTTTGACTAGTACCGTTTTAAGCGAGGGAAGTACATTAAAAATTCCTGTTAAATAATTTATAAATATAAGCTTAATTGTAGCATTGGAATGATGTTGGAATTAGAGGAAACATTGATGTGTCTTTTTTAGTTGATAACGAGTTTGTTATCAAGAATAGGTGTTTTTGTTATTATAAGAAAATACGCATTTATATTTTAAATTAAATGATCAAAAAATTCTTGAATTTATTTCAAAAATTTTATAAAAAATATCCTTTAAGGATGATGAACTACAGAACTTTTATAGTTGGTACAATTTGCTCTATTTTATGGGTTGCCTTGGCAAATGGACAGAATGAGAGTAAGACTTTTATTGACATTCATGTAAATACGAGTAAAAAACCTTTTAACTCCCGTTCTATAGGACTTCAATATGGTTTGTGGGAGCCGATGTATCACGAATGTGGTTATGAGGAAGACCGTTCTAAGACGGTCATGCAAAATATAGGCACCATTGTTCCCAAACAATCACAGTCACATCTAGAAGCTTTGGTGAAAGGGAATACCCGTATTGCTTGCTTGAATTTGTCTCCAATTGAACAACCTTTTATTGGAACGAATAGTGCCTTGACAGATAAGAACAAGAAGAAGACGATTTCTTGTGTTTCTGGTGTTAATGCAAATCAGTTGTTTCTTCGACGTAAGGAGATTGATTACTTTAAGGATTTGGTAGAGAACATCAATTTCATTGAACGTTTTGAGGATAAACCTTATATGATTAATGGCTTTGAATATCAATTTTCTTTGATTCGTAGTCAAAAGGAGTTAGAGGAAATTGCACAAGATAATGATCGAGTAGGAATGGTCTTGACGGTAGAAGGGGGACATTCTCTAGGGCATTCTATCTATATCAATGATAGAATTACCAATTTGGAGGAGTATGAAACCCTAGTGTTGGAGAATGTAGAGCGTTTGAAAGGTTCTCGCCCTTTAATTGATGGATCTGATATTTACCTAGATGTTCCGATTCTTTGGATCTCATTAGCAAAAAGCTATGTGAATGGTCTTGGAGGGAATGCAAACTCATTGAGCAAAGCACAACAGAGTATTTATGCGAAACCAGAAGGAATTAATGCCAAAGAAACCAAATTAGGAGTCGAGGTTATTGAGCGTCTAATTTCGAAGGATAAAGGGCGTCGAATATTGATTGACATCAAGCACATGAGCTTAGATTTTAGAACACGATACTACAAAACAATAGAACGTTCGGAAATTTTAGGAGATGGTATTCCTGTGGTTTGTAGTCATTGTGGAATCAGTGGCTTGTCTAAGAAAAACGCTTTGTATAGAAAACGAGATGAGGATTCTAAAAACAACAATTATTATCTAAATCATTGGCAACAGAATTTATCTTCTGAGGATATTGGAAAAATTTTCCTATCCAAAGGGCTAATAGGAATTACACTAGATAAAACTGTTTTGGGTGGGCAAACTGCTTTGACACAAATAAATGAAACTTTAGCGAACACCGTTCAAAAAAGAAAAGCTTGTGTGAAATTGTTAATGGCAAATATATTAACAGTAATTCAAACCATCAATGATGCCGCAGCTTGGGACCACATTGCCATTGGTTCAGATTTTGATGAAATGATGGAACCTTTAGATCCTTATCAAACATCGGAAGACTTACCACAATTGGCGGTTGATATTCAACGTTTCTTGGAGCGTCCAGAATCTATTAACGATTTGTTTTCGGAAGAAGATATTCGTGAATTGATGTTTGATTTAACCCCAACAGAAATTACAGGTAAGATCATGAGTTTAAATGCTTATAATTTTATTAGTCGTCATATTGGTTCTATGGACAAGAAGTAAACGCATTGAATGTGAAGCTTTGATCCTGGATCAAAGCTTCACATTAAATCTTATAATTTACGTTTAAATAGATCTTCTAGTGCCAAGACCAAATCTGTAAATTCAAAGCCATGCTGCATTTTTTGTAAGGCTTGAGGAATTGCCCGAGTACTGTTGAGTACAACGGCCGACATTTCTCCTAAAAGTGCCTTTGCCGCAAAAGTAGGTGCAGGAACCAAGAGTGTTTTTTGATGATGCGCCTTAGACATCGCTTTAGCCAATTCTTTGTTGGTCGCTGGGAGAGGCGCTGCGCCATTGTATATACCTGTCATGTTATCTTCCAAGAGTGCTTTGATGAAAATTTGACAAATATCGTCTAAATGTATCCAAGGGTAATATTGTTGTCCATTACCAAAATAAGAACCTACCCGAAAAGGATAAGACATATTTAATTTCGCCAATGCGCCGCCTTTCGTAGACAAAACAATCCCCACTCGAATCACTGGTGTACGAATCCCCAATGTACGAATCCCTTCTACGGATTCTTCCCATTTGACACAAACTTCGCTCATAAAACCCTTGCCAGGTGCTGCCGTTTCATCAAGAATGGTATCTTGCCGATCTCCATAATAACCTACCGCAGAACAAGCAACAAATACCTTGGGTTGATCTGTCCGATCTTTTAATACCTTCGTGAGTAGCTTAGAGGAATTGATACGACTATCTAAAATTGCTTTTTTTCTGCTTTTGGTCCAACGACCGTCAGCAATTCCTGCACCAGCTAAATGTATGATTCCATCTACGCCATCTAAGGCTTTGGGATCAATGGTTTGGGCGTTCAAATCCCACTTGTAAGCGGGGTATATAGCGTTTAGGTTTTCTGTACGACTTAAATGTCTTACATTAAGACCTCGCTCTTTTAATAATAAGCTGATGCGCATACCTAAAAGGCCAGTGCCACCAGTAATTAGTATGGTTTTCATGGTATTTATATAAAAAAAATATGTCTCAAAAAAAGGTCAATATTCAACATTTTATTTGATGAGATTGCTAAATAATTAATTATATTTGTTTGAATTGTTATTAAAACTAAGATTCTTTCGCTTTTTCCGTATTTATTTTTTATAAATACAAGTGCTTAGAACACGAATCCTCCTTTTTCAAAATAAAAAGAATTAATTCTATGAGAATTTCCAAAACCTTAAAAGATTTAGGATTTGCAATAGGCCTCTTGTCTATAACATGTTCTTGTGAACCCGCTTCTGAAACATCAGGAGCTGCCACAAATAAACCAGAACAAGAAGTTAATGAAGGAAATGCTGAATTAACTATTCATGAAATATCTGATCCTGATGGAATGAACCCCATAACTTCCCGTGCAGCAAATTCTCTTTATATTCAAAACAACATTTATTCTAAATTGTTGGTGTACGATCAAGAAACACTTGAATTAACACCACAATTGGCGATAAGCCGTCCCGAAATTAAAGTGTTAGAAGAAGGAGAATATGCAGGAGGAATGTCTTTGACCTATGAAATTCAAGCGGAGGCTACTTGGGACAATGGAACACCAATCACAGCAGAAGATTATGTATTTACGATCAAGGTAATTAAAAATCCGAGAGTAAGTAGTGCTCAGCTTCGTCCTTATTTTGAATTTATGGATAAGGTAGAAATAGATCCTACTAATAATAAGAAATTTACGATTTACTCTAAAGAAGGTTATTTTAGAGCAGAAGAATCTTCGGGGCAAGAGCCATTTATTTTGCCAGAATACCATTATGATCCAGAAGGTTTGATGAGCGAATTTACCATTCAACAATTGAGTGATCTAGCACAGGCAGATGCTTTGATAAAAGATCAGAAAATCATACGTTTTGCAGAGCAATTTAATGCCGCAAAAATGAAAAGACAACCAGAGGAAATTGTTGGAAGTGGTCCCTATAAGTTTGTAGAATGGACAACAGGACAACGAGTTGTTTTAGAGCGCAAAAAAGATTGGTGGGGAGATAAAGTGAAAGGAAATAAGATGTTAGAAGCTTTTCCTCCAAAAATTACTTACAAGACAATTCCTGATCTTACAGCAGCAATTACGAATGCAAAAGATGGTCAAGTGGATGTTATTCGTAGCATTCCTCCAACAAAATTTATTGACTTAAAAGATGATACGAAGTTTAGCACTCGATTTGATTTGAGTACACCCGATCAGTTTATTTATCACTACATTGGTTTCAACATGAAACGCCCTAAATTTAGAGATAAAAGAGTTCGTCGTGCCATTGCACATCTAATTGATAGAGACGATATGATTGAGTCTATTTTTGAAGGAATGGCCATTAAGACGAATGGTCCTATCAATCCTAAAAAGCCTTATTACAACAAAAATATGAAAGATATTGAATATGATATCGAAAAGGCAAAAGCTTTGTTGGAAGCAGCAGGTTGGAAAGATGTTGATGGTGATAATATTCTCGATAAGATGATTGATGGCAAACAAGAGAGTTTGAGCATCGAATATAAATACAATCAAGGACATTTGGTGCGTAAAAATATTGGTCAATTGTTGAAAGATGAAGCGTCTCGTGTAGGGATTGAAATCAATTTGACACCAATTGATTTCCCAACCTTGTTGGATGATGCCGACCAGCGTAATTTTGATATGGTTGCTTTGGCTTGGGTGAAAACACCAGGTTTGGATGATATGAAACAGGTTTGGCATTCCGATGGTGACAAAGAAGGTGGGTCTAATCGCGTTGGTTTTGGAACGCCAGAATCAGATCGATTAATTGATCAAATTCGTGTGACATTAGATCCTGAGGAGCGTAAGGAATTGTACCTAAAAGTACAAGAAATTATTTATGAAGAACAACCTTATATCTTTCTGTTTGTACCTTCTGAACTGATTGCCATTCACAATCGATTTGGTGGAACAGAAACGTCTCCAATGCGACCAGGTTATAGAGAAGCTTCCTTTAAGCTTAGAAAATAAGACCTTTAGAAGGTGATTCTTTGTTGATCACAGCACTTTAAACGTTCAAAAAAACGCTCATCAGACTTGATCTGATGAGCGTTTTTTATTGTGAAAATTTGAATATAGCCTCTTATTGATTACTAATTCCTGCATTGCTTTCAGCCTCCCAAAAATAACCTTTGTTGTTTAGTTTTAAATTGCCTTGAGTAAGTTTTTTAGCACTTTCAATGTTTGCACTAATCCAACAAACGGTTTTGCCGTCAAAGCCTGACAAATGAACTTTAGAAGCTTGTACCGTACCTTCTAAATATATTTTTTTAGGATAAGCAGGGAATTGAAGACTTGCTGTTACTTCATTTTTACCATCAGTAGAAATGCGTAGTGTTCCCTCTAAAGTAGAATCTTTTTCGATGGTGGCTGTTATTTTCCATTCTCCAGTCAAGTTCGCTTTTGGTGTTTTTCGAACATTAGGAAAACGGTGTTGAATGCCATAAATGCCTGCAAAAGCAATCGGGTATTCTGTCCCTGCATTATCATACAAAAAGCCATCCATTTGGTCTACTTGATGGATAATTTTGAGGTAGGTATTGCTGGCTCCAAAATAAGTAAACAAGGTGTCTCCAAAAATAATGGCACTATCTGCTGCTATGTCTTGTTGTTCGGTTTTGAAGATAAATTCAATGGGTTTGTCGTTGTTAGAATTTTTAATTTCATACATGACAGGAACAGCTTGGTCATCTAACTTAAAAACGCCTCTCCATGTTCCTGGAGCAAAACCTTCGATACTAGTGTCAGATTGCAAATCCCAACAACTTGTTAATAAAACAGCGATAGAAACGAATAATAATAAAATGCGCATAAGGGTGAATGTAGATTGTATAAGTAGGGTTAATTAATCGTCATTTTTGAGAGCAGATATTTTTTTGTCAGACGAAGCATTTTTTATAGGAATAGCACCGCTATTGCTATAAAAAATAATGAAGGCTGGCGAAAAAATAGCCTTTCAAAAATGTGTCGATTAATTAAGACTAACTACTTA
>CALDEP010000269.1 GCA_937942475.1 uncultured Aureispira sp. | reverse complement strand
GAAATGACGAATTGTTTAGAGGGAATTATAGTACATAAAAAGTCTTTAATTTTGAATCAAAAAATAGCAATTACGAATTCTAGTAGTAATTTAGATCAGATAAATGGAACTTCAACTCCAACTAAAAACGATGCCTATATTAAACCCAATAATCAAAGCTTTGAAAAAGAGTAAGAAAATTCAATAAAAAAAGTGCCAATGTAGCAAGACCACATTAGCACTTTAAAAACTATAAATTAAAGTTTACAGCACTTCCAAGACCGCTTTTAAGGCATCTTGATCTTCTTTAGAATTGAGTTGATTGTCTACGTCTACTTTATCAAAAAAGCTTCCTAAGCTATAAGTGCCTACAACAGTTGCGCCCCAATAAGGAATGACCGCTTGTAATTTTGCCAAGCCACTTGCTCCACCATTTCCACCAGGAGAAGTACTCAATAAAACAACCTTTGTATCTTGCAAAAACTTTTGTCCTTTATTACGAGAGAGCCAATCCAAGGTGTTTTTTAGAAAAGCAGTAGGCAAGCCATTGTGTTCTGGACAGGAAATAATAATAGAGTCATAACCTTGAATTAGATCATACAATTTAAGAATATTTTCAGGCAAGCCTGTTGCTGCTTCAATATCTTGGCTGTAAATAGGAGCGTCATAGTCTCTCAAATCAATGATGTCTACTCCGTCAATTAATTTTGCGACAGCATGAACAAAACGTTGATTGATAGATGCTGAACTGTTGCTTCCTGAAAATGCTAGTATCTTTTTCATAATATATATTGTTTTAATGGTGTGTACACTATTTCTGATTATAAGTAGGTAGTCTTAGCTCGAAAAATAGTTTATAATCTTATTTTATCTAATAATAAGCTAAGTTGGATAGCTTCTTTTTCTGTTAAGTTCTTTTTTAAGGTATTTATGGTATTAATTTCAGACCTAAGTTTTTTTAATAAAGCAATACCAGCAGGTGTAATTTTAATGTCCACCATTCTTCGATTGCTTGGATTGGTAGCCCGCTCTACATAATTCAGTTTAGAAAGTTTATCTAGCAAACGAGTCAAATCGCCTCTTTTATTTAGTAAAACCGCTTTGATATCTCCAGGGCAAGCCACATTGGGATACCTACCATTTAGAATGCGCAAGATGTTGTAATGTTGATCATTAATGGAATAAGGCTTTAGTATGGTTATCAGTCGATCGTTAAATTCATTACTAGTGAAATGCAGATTGATAAGGGCTTTTTCCCACTCGTTTTCAAACTTTTTTTGCTTTATGGCTTCGTTAATGTTCATTTATATGTTATTACGTTGTTTGTAATTACGAATGTAAATCAAAATATTTGTAATTACAAATAAAATAGAAGTAGAATTAAAATTTTAAACTAAATTTAGATTCATTTTGTAGAAGTATTACTACCTTAATAAGGATTAATAAGCTATAGATTCAACACAATGGAAATTTACTTGTTTTATAAATACTTGTTCATTATGCGAATCAAGGGCTGAAAAATCAATAAATTGTACATTTAAAACAGGGCTGTCTGATTTTACAAGCCTACTTTTTAAATGTTGAATGCTAAATGCTGAATTTTAAATATTTTTTATGCTATAAAGCATTTAGCATTAAAAATTCAACATTAAACATTCTTTTGAAGCCCTTATTCCCCTTTTTGATGTATCAGACCTATGTTTTAGTGCTTGATTCATATTAATTCTTACTATCATATCCTAAAAAAATAAAGTATGCTGCCCGAAACATATTCTCCCCAAGTTGCTTCTCTAATTCCACTATTTTATATTGGATGGTCAGATTCAGTCCTTGGACCAAGCGAAATTGAGTTGATACAAAATAAGATTAATAATTTTGATTGGATCAATGAAGCCGATAAGCAATTGTTGTTGTCGTGGATGAATCCAACAAATCCACCGTCTTCGGATTTGCACCAGCAATGGGTAGAAACCATGCAAGCAAGTGCTAAAAAAATGAACCCAGATGGGCGAAAATCTTTAGTAGATTTGGGGATTGAAATGGCAAAAGTACCTTCTGAAAATCAAACTTGGTTAACAAAAGAAGTCATTGATGCTTTAAAGAGTTTAGAAGCCGCTATTGGAGTCGTTAGTTTGGAATTGCACAGTCATATTTTGACACATCAACAGATTAGCGAAGAAAAGAATGCCATTTTAAGCAGTTCTAAGATAGATGTGAAAGGCTTGCAACATGTTTTGGACGATGATTATATAGAAATACGGGAAAATGTCTTCCGAATTTTGCACGACCCTATGTTTAACCTAGAAACCATTCGCAACAAGGAAGAATATAGAGAGCAGGTCTTAAAATGGGTGCATTTATTGGCAGAGCAAGGATATGGGGCTTTACATTTTCCTGAAGAATTTGGTGGGAAAAATGACATGGGCGCTTATGCAGCCGTGTTTGAAACCTTGGGTTACCACGATTTAAGTTTGGTGGTCAAATTTGGGGTGCAATTTGGTTTGTGGGGCGGTTCTGTTTTATGGTTAGGAACGGAAAAACACCACAAACGTTACCTCAAGGAAATTGGTAACATGGAGCTGCCAGGTTGTTTTGCCATGACCGAAACAGGGCATGGTTCTAATGTTAGAAATTGTGAAACAACGGCTACTTATGATCCTGCAACAGATGAAATTATTGTGCATTCTCCAACGCTATCTTCAGGAAAGGACTATATTGGTAATGCCGCAGCACATGGGCAAATGGCGTCGGTTTTTGCTCAATTAATTGTTGATGGAAAGAATCATGGCGTACATGCTATTTTGGTTGATATTAGAAATAAAGAAGGCAAAGTTGCAGAAGGCGTAAAAATTGAAGATTGTGCCTACAAACTAGGTTTAAATGGCGTGGATAATGGGCGAATTTGGTTTGACCAAGTTCGAGTACCTCGATTTAATTTGTTGAATCGCTTTGGTGATATCGACGAAAAGGGCGTTTATTCTAGCCCAATAGAAAAAGAATCCAAACGCTTTTTTACCATGTTAGGAACCTTGGTTGGCGGACGTATGTGCGTTCCAAGAGCAGGTTTGAGTGCTGCCAAAGCAAGTTTAACCATTGCGATTCGTTACGCTTTGAAACGCCGACAATTTGGAGACAACGACCAAGAAGAGATGTTAATCATGGATTATCCTTCGCATCAACGTCGTTTGATGCCTCGTTTGGCCAAGGCTTATGCCTTAGATTTTGCCTTGACTTATCTGACAGATCGTTTTTCTACTCGAACAGAGGAAGATATGCGAGAAATAGAAACCTTGGCGGCTGGTTTAAAATCGGTGGCGACTTGGTACACAACAGATACGATTCAAGAATGTCGAGAAGCTTGTGGTGGCAAAGGTTATTTAGCGGAGAATCGCTTCGCTGATTTCAAGGCGGATTCTGATATTTTTACCACGTTTGAAGGGGACAATACCGTCTTGATGCAATTGGTTGCCAAAGGTGTTTTGGGTGATTTTAATAAAGAAATTGTTAGTGGTGGACTTTTGGGAATGATTAATTTTGCTTCTGAGCGATTTATGGCAACCATTCGAGAGAAAAACTTTAGAAACATATACAATACAGACGAAGGACACCTTAAAGATCCTGGTTTTCAATTGGATGCTTTTGTCTACAGAGAGCGTGATTTGATGGTCTCTGTAGGACAACGATTGCGCAAATTTATCAAGCGAGGCATTCCTTCCTATCAAGCTTTTTTACGTTGTCAAACGCATTTGTTGGAAGTGGCGCATGCTTATGTAGATCGCATTATTTTAGAACAATTTTTGGCGCAAATTGAGGCTTGTGAAGACCCTGCGCTTAAAAAGACCTTGAAGATGCTTTGCGATTTGTATGCTTTGCATACGATTGAGAAAAACAAAGGTTGGTATTTGGAGCAAGGTTGTTTGTCTGGTGCCAAAACGAGAGCGATTAGAAGAGTGGTCGATAAATTATGCAAAGAAACACGAAACGATGCCTTTGCGTTGGTCGAAGCCTTTGGTATTCCAGATGCTTGCTTGGCGGCTCCAATTGCTGTCTTTTAAATAGTCAAGTAAGGTAGCAGACACTTTTTTAACCGAAAATACATAAATATTAAAAATGGATTATACCATAAGAAAGGCAACAGAAGATGATTTTGCAGGAATACTGGAACTTATCAAAGAACTGGCAGCCTTTGAAAATGCACCAGAAAAGGTGCTTAATAGTGTCGAGCAAATGAAAGCCGAACAAGATTTATTTCATTGTTATGTGGTGGAAACGGCAGATAAGGAGCTTATTGGAATGGCTTTGTATTATTTTGCCTATTATACTTGGGTGGGGAAGTCGCTCTATTTGGACGATTTGTATGTCAAAAAGGCTTATCGTGGACATCGTATTGGCTCTGATTTGTTGGAATTACTCTTTCAAGCGGCTAGAGAAAATAATTGTAAGCGAGTGCGTTGGCAGGTTTTGAATTGGAATGCTCCTGCGATTGCTTTGTACAAAAAATGTGGTGCTGATATTGATAATGAATGGAGTAATTGTGACTTTGATGCTAAAGGCATTCAGGAGTTTAAGATTTTGTAATTAATAGGAACCCAAATGGCACATCACAGCATTGTACACGGACGCATAAAAGGACCAACTTGGCAAACCAAAGATTATTATAGATTGCATCAACTCAATGAAAAAAGTCTTAAAGAATTGCCTGAATTAGATCTTGATTATCCTTGGATCAACCAAAGTATGTTTAATATCCCCAATGAGCAAGGCGTGTTTCGAGATCAAGTGATTACTTTTGGAGCGAGCTACAAAAACTTAGAATACGACTGGCATCTCTGGCTAGAGAAATTTGAAGACATTTTACGAAAATTCTATTGGATAAATGTAAGTATTTATGTGAAATTTGAGATCATGGG
>CALDEP010000268.1 GCA_937942475.1 uncultured Aureispira sp. | reverse complement strand
AATGTGTTCCAAACCTTGAAAAACCAAAGGTAAATCTTAGCGATTTAATTGCAAATACCAATTCTTGTACTCCTGGTGGCGGTTGTTGTTAAGTCTCCCTTAAATGTTGAATTTTTAATGTTTCTTATGCTATAAAGCATTAAAAATTCAACATTCTTGTAAAACCTCTTTTATTTATCAAAGATCTAATTTTAGCCCTTGATTCAAATTTCTATTTTATAAATACAGCATTTGATGTCTATCCTATTTCCTTCGCTTGCTTCCTATTGCCAAGCACTAGAGCAACAATTTGATCAAATTCTTCCTGCTAGAAAGCAGCAATTGTTGGTGTTAAGTAATTATTTGAGTGACCAAATTCAGCAAGGAAAAACGCCTGCTGTGACGGTCATTTGCACCCATAATTCTAGGCGAAGTCATTTGGCGCAACTTTGGTTGGCGGTGGCAGCTGATTATTACCAAAGGCCTACTATTTCAAGCTTTTCTGGTGGGACAGAGATTAGTGCGTTTAATCCTAGAATGGTGGCGGCTTTGCAGAGGATTGGGTTAAAAATTACAGCCCAAGATTCGAGTCTAGCAAATCCTATTTACGAAGTTTGTTGGAAAGATACAATGGCTCCCTATTTGGCTTTTTCTAAGCAATATGGGGATGCTCCCAATCCTCAAAAAGATTTTCTAGCCCTTGTGGTTTGTTCTCATGCAGATGTTCATTGCCCAATCGTTACAGGAAGCACTCTAAAATTGGCACTTCCTTATCAAGATCCTAAAGCCTTTGATGACACTGATTTAGAGGCTTCTGAATATACCAAAACTTGTGCTTTAATTGGTTTAGAAATCCTCTTTGCGCTACAACAATTACAACCTTAATTCTATTCTTAATGAGAGCTTATTTGGCTGAATTTATAGGCACCTATGCCCTTGTTTTTTGTGGCACAGGGGCGATTATTATTAATGACATTAGCAATGGTGCTATTGGGCATCAAGGGATTGCCGTCACCTTTGGAGCGATTGTAATGGTGATGATTTATGCTTTAGGAAGTGTTTCAGGCGCACATATAAATCCTGCGGTTTCTATTGCTTTTGCCTTTACCGAAAGATTCAATCGCAGGAATTTATTGCCTTATTGTATTGCTCAAATAGCAGGCGCTTTATTTGCTAGTTTTACTTTAGCCTATTTATTTCCAACGCATCTTAGCTTGGGCGCAACCTTCCCTTCTGGCGATTGGCAACAGACCTTTATTTTGGAAATTATTTTGACCTACTTTTTGATGCTCGTTATTCTAATGCTTAGACAAAACAAGGCCGTCCATCAATTTGCTGGAATTGCCATTGGAGGCACAGTTTTATTAGAAGCCATGTTTGCAGGACCGATTACAGGTGCCTCTATGAATCCTGCTCGCTCGATTGCTCCTGCCCTAGTTTCTGGCAATATTGACTTACTTTGGGTTTATATTTTTGCGCCAATATTGGGCGCTTTATTGGCAACAGGAACTTCGCATTTACTCCAAGAAAAAAAAGGCTAGAGGGCTTCTTCTACGTGTTCCAAAATCCAAAAACACCATTTATTAAAGGCTTTTTTATCAATTTGATCATCCAACCATTAAAATCAACGTTTGTTCTATATCTTTTGAATTGACAATCACATTTTCCATTCTCGTATAATAGACCTTCTTGTTTTCGCTATGCAGCGGTTCTGTCAACTCTTTTATAAAATAACAAAGATAGCAATGGTATTTCCCTGCCGTTCTAGCAGAACGTTTTATTCTAATACTTCGTGGATTTTTTGTTTTTAGCTTCGCTGATTCTTCGAGTTCTATCAAAAAAGTAAAAAAGCACCTATACATCTATTTGATTATCAGTATTTTAATGCAACAATTACTAAAAGCCTACTTTATTAATAATTAAATAGATACGTTTTTTTTACACGAAGTATTATTATTCAAGAGTTTGAAACAAGTTTTATAGAATGGATTAAGGATACTTATTATGAAAATTTTGAGTAAATTCTAGCAACAAATAGGAGGTGTAAAAAAGGTCTAATCTAACATTCCTCCCTTATTTTATGCCTTTTCTGTCTCTTGAAGCGCTGCGTCAATGTCCTCCAAAGCCCAAAAACAAACCTTCTTAAAATCCTTTTTATCCATCTGATAATCCAACCAACCTAAATAATTAAAATAGAGTAAAAACTCTCTTTGGATGGAAGAATTGTTTATTAAAAAGTGGTGCCACTTTATCCGAAAATCGATCAATTCTTGTTTGTGCTCTTTCTTTGGCAATGAGATCAATTTATTCATTAAAGAAATAAACCCCTTGTCAAACTCAAACCAAATTTCTTTCTTGTTAAAATTTCGACGAACATTATTTAGGTAAGAATCTAGTAGTATATATTTTTCTTGTTCGTACAGAATCACAATCTTCAACAAAGAGCTATAATTGGTTGGTTTAGCAGCTCCTTTGTGCTTCAATATTTCGTCTAACAAGCCTAAAGCTCCATCATAATCCTTATTTCCATAATGAGACAAGGCAAATTGATACTTTAAAAAAATTGAAATTGTTTGATTGGGATATTCCAAATCAGGCGGTATTTTCTCTATACAAGCTTTACTTTCTTTGAACAAACCTGTTGATAAATAGCCTTTTAGTTGGGTAGAAATAATACACAATCGACTATAAGAGGACAAGTGTTTTTGATCTTCAGATTTTATATTATTAAAATCATTCAATAACAAAACAACCGTTTCCCAATCTGTTGAGTTCGCAATCACCCCTGCCAAAGCTTGATAATGTATTCTCTTATTTTCGTTATAAAGCGCTATTGGCAATTGCTTGGTATAATCATATAAATATTGGTGATACTTTGCCGCCTGTACTGTGTCTCTATTCATTGCTGCTAAATAAGCTCGAAGCTGTATGGCTGCAATTTCAGAAGGAACGCTTTGTTTTTGAAAGGGTTCATAACTAGCCAGATTATCGCTTATATCTTGGATTAAAGTTGGTAATCGCCTAGAAAAGGTTTGGTTTGTAGAGAAGAAAACTCTTCCTAATTGAATTCTACAATCGGCATATTCCTTGGCTGCCGAAAAAATGCTGCTGTACTTTTGTTCATAAGCGTCAAAGGTAGCGTCATTTATATCGTCGTAACGAAGGCGTGTATTTTGTAATTTAAACCACCACTCGTAAATCAAAGGCAACAACAAAATACGTTGGTGTTTTTCTGCTATTTCTTGTAATTCTAATAATTTATCTAAAGTGGTATTTAATAAATTTTTACGAAACAAAACCTCTAAATCTATCAAACCTTCTATCAACTCTACATCTATATTTTTATAGGCTTGCTGACCTCTTAGGCTTTTTAATATTTGTTGATACAAATAAGTCTGAATGCCACTAAGTCCTTTGGTCGTTTTGAACTTTAGTTTGAATTTCTTTCGATCTAAAGGCATTTGCTTATCCAAGTAATCAAATACTTGAAGGTATATGCTACTATCTTTATTGGAGTCATATTTTTTGGACAAAAGCTTGAAGGATCTTTTTTCTTCTTTTTTCAAGCTTTTTATAAGTTCGTAAAGCTTAAAAGTTGTAATCCTATTCATATAAACTCTTTTTTTAGCAAGGTATTTTACCTGCCGTAAAATGGTACAATTAGAACTTCGAATTAAGGGCTAAACTATATGAGTCGTAAATTTTAAGTAGAAAGTCGCCTGTTTCTTTATCATAAACGACTTTCTACTTATATTCTGATTCAAGATCTACTGTTTGATAATCTTTTTCATTCCATATTGAAGCGTATTACTAGAAATTTTAAGGATATAAACACCAGCGCCCAACTCACTCAAATCGACCTCTTCTTGGTGCAGCCCTTCGTAAATCGTTCTATTTGCTTTTTCTAATAATTTTCGTCCTGCCATGTCATAAACTTCTATGTTTGCGACAGCTGTCTGTGGAACCAATAAACTAATCGTCACTTTATCCTTTGTTGGATTAGGATAAATGGCAATGGATGCTTCTTGGTTAATTTGATAATCAACGGCACGTATGTTTGAAACCATCGCGTTCCCATTGTAATCAAATTCTTTTATTCTATAATAATTAACGCCTACATTTGGCTGTTGGTCATAAAGTTGGTACTCCTTCATAGTCGTGCTATTGCCAGCAGCAGCAACCTGACCGATGGTTTCCCATACGACACCATCCAAACTGCGCTCTATCAAAAAATAATCACTATCTTTTTCTTGTTCCGTTTCCCAATCTAATTGCACTTGGTGCTTGACTAAGGTAGCCGTGAACTTTTGTATTTGAACAGGTAGTAAAATAGCAGAATTAAAGCCATCCAAACGATTCCAATGTGTTGCTCCTGCTGCATTTCGCATGGTAATATGTGTTGTATTATTAGGCGCTACAAAACTGACAGAATATTGTACCCAAGTATTCGCAACTGTAATCGCTGTATAAATCAAACTACCAAAGGTATTATTAGCAGTAGATGCTCCTATTTCAACATTACCCAATGGTCTAAATTGAATGTCACAATAAGCATAAAACGTAAAGGTATATGCAGTTCCTGCCACCAAAGGAGTAGCCAGTGCCATGGCTAGTTCATCACGATTTGCTGATGCCAAAGCAACACAACGAATACCATCTGGAATCGTTGGAACATAACAACCCACCTCCATAATATCGGTTTCATTGCCTCCACCATAGGCAGTTACATCGCTCATTCGGCTATTAAACGCAGCATTATTAAGATTATAATCACAACCTGTTGAAGTTGTATTTTCAAAACTTCCATTTAAGAAAACTTGGGCATGAGTTATGCTAGAGAAAGTAATCAATAGCAGAAAAGTGTAAAATTTAGATAACATATTGGGGGGGGAATTTAAGATGTAGGTGATTATAATTTTATGTATTGTCAAAAATAAGCTATTTTCACACCAAATCCAATAAAACATTAATAGTATACTATAAATCGACTTCTATTGCTCCTTCAAAGTTCAAAAATGCAAAAAATACTTCTTCTTCGATTTAGCTCTATTGGTGATATAGTACTCACTAGTCCCGTTGTTCGTTGTTTAAAAAAACAATTGGAGGGCGTTGAAATTCATTATCTCACCAAAAAACCCTTTGCGTCTATACTTGAAGCCAGTCCATACATTGACAAAGTATATACCTTTGACAAAGTAGATCAACCTTTGAAAGAGGTCGTCAAAGCATTACAAAAAGAGCAGTATGACCTTGTGGTTGATTTGCACAAAAATTTTCGCTCTTGGTATGTTTCAAAAAAATTGGGCGTTCGTACCTTTACGTTCAAAAAGCTAAACCCTCAAAAATGGCTCTTAACACAATTCAAAATAAATTGGATGCCTGAGGTGCATATTGTAGATCGTTATTTGGAAACGGTAAGTAGTTTAGGGATCCAAAATGATGGAAAAGGCTTAGATTATACCATTCCTGCAAGTGATTATATCCAAGCATCAAGCATAGATAAACGCTTAGAAAACAAACCATACCTTGTTTTTGTCATTGGTGCTGCACATGCGACCAAGCGGCTCCCGCCTTCCAAAATTAAAGCAATTTGTAGTTTATTAAAAGACGAATTAATTGTTTTAATTGGTGGAAAAGGAGAGGTAGAAGCCGCTCATCTTATTGAAACAGCAGGACCACATATTATTAATACCTGCGGTCAATTTAATTTACATCAATCGGCATCTATTGTAGATCAAGCTCGGTTGGTTATTGCACATGATACGGGTTTTATGCACATTGCAGCAGCCTTAAAACGTCCTATTGTTTCTGTTTGGGGCAATACTGTTCCTGAGTTTGGAATGTATCCTTATCTCCCTGCTAATGGTCCCCAATTTAGCCTTATAGAACATCCTAAGCTCGCTTGCCGCCCTTGTTCTAAAATTGGTTATTCTGAATGTCCCAAAGGGCATTTTAACTGTATGAATCAACTAGAAGATGCTGCTATCGTTAAGGCTGTACAAGAGCTCTAGCTTAGCTTTAAATCTAAAACAAAGTACAAAATGTCAAATAATTGTCTAGAATAGTTTTATTATGTGAACTTTCTTGCTTTTTGAGTGTTTTATAACTACTTTTGCCTTTCAATTTTATCACTTACCCATAATATTTTAATCATGGCTATTTATATCACTGATGAATGCATCAACTGTGGTGCTTGTGAACCAGAATGTCCCAATAACGCAATCTATGATGGTGGCGTGGAATGGGCTTATGCAGATGGAACAGGTGCTGAAGGTATGTTCAACCTTGTTGATGGACAAGAAGTTGACGCACACAAAATGAATGCACCAGTTGAGGATGATTTTTACTTTATCGCTACGGATAAGTGTACAGAATGTGTTGGGTTTCACGAAGAACCTCAATGTGCTGCTGTTTGTCCTGTCGATTGCTGTGTTCCAGATGAAAATCACGTAGAATCAGAAGAACGATTACTAAAGAAAAAAGCAATTTTACACGTTTAATTTTGCAATAAGTTACCTTCTTTTTATAAAAAAGTCATTCTGGATTTGTTCAGAATGACTTTTTATTTTTTCTTAAAAATAAGAATTTTGTAAAGGCTCTAAAATAAACATAGCTTTTGTTGAAGTTATATTACCCTTCATTGAAAACTTGTCTTAGAGCAAACAATAAGTCCATTTTTTCGTCTATACTTGTGAACATTAGCCTAGAAAATAAGTTTTACCCTATAAACTTGTTCTGAATGTTAAATGCTGAATTTTTAATGATGAATGCTTTATAGTATAATTAGCATTAAAAATTCAACATTAAAAATTAAAACAAGGGTTCAAGAAGCAAATCTCGGGTTCTCAATAGGAATAAAAAAGATCCTGAGTAACATCAGTTATAAATATATAATAACAAATAAAAACTATACAACAAACTTAGTTAGATTGAATTATACATCATGAATAAAGTATTCCGAAAAATTAGTGTTGTTATTGGATTTCTCATTCTCATTGGAGGGCTCTATTTAGCCTCAAAAGTTGGTGACTCTGGAGCATCTAAAACTGCAAAAAACAATACAGACGCGGTTAGCACCTCCTCTGTTAAAAAGAATTATGTTTATACGCTAAAGGCGGCTAATGAAACGCTTTCTTCAGAAGTGGTGATTAGTGGCAAGGTCATTCCTCGTCAAAAAATTGACTTGTATTCTGAAGTAACAGGTACTTTAGCCAAAGCAGGGAAGGAATTTAGAGAAGGGATTCCATTTAGAGCCAAAGAGTTGATGTTGACGCTAGATGATACCGAAGCACAACTAGAATTACAAGCTGCCAAAAGTCAATTGTACAGTGCTATTATTGGTCTTTTACCTGACTTAGAAAATGATTATCCCGATAACTTCAAAGCTTGGAAAGCCTATGTAGATGTGTTTGACATCAAAAAGCCGATCCAAGTATTGCCAACAACAAAAAACGCTAGAGAAAAGCTATATGTTGGGGCTCGAAATATCGAAAACCAATACATTAATATCAAACGTCAAGAACATCGCTTGACTAAATATAAAATCTACGCTCCCTTTGATGGTGTTCTAAGTAATGCCGCCACTTATGAGGGTGCTTTAGTGCGTAGTGGTCAAAAATTAGGGGAGCTTACGCATCCTTCTCGTTATGAATTGGAAGCGGCTGTTTCTTTGTATGATGTTCAGTTTTTCAAAAAAGGCAACAAAGTAAACTTATACTCGGAAGCTACCAATGAAAATTGGTCGGGTACGGTCAATCGTTTTGGAAAAATGATTGAAGAGAAAACCCAAACTCAAAAGGTTTTTATTACCATAAATAGCAGCAAGCTAAACGAAGGCATGTTCTTGAATGGGAAAATCACTACCAAATCGCTAGAAAACGTCGTTCCTTTACCAAGAAAGTTGCTGATCAACAACAATACCGTTTACATCGTTGAAGAGGGACAGTTGGCACTCAAACAGATTGAAGTTGTAAAAATCAACAACAATCAAATGTATGTTCGAGGTTTGGAGGATGGTACAGAAGTACTGGCTCAAGCTGTTTTAGGAGCATACAAAGGTATGAAGGTTCAAATAATTCAATAGAATGAAGTATTCCTAAAGCTTATCATAAAGATTGATTGATAATTTTTACCAAGATGAAAGTAAATGCTCTAAACCTCCAATTTACTTGGATGGATTGAAGCATACTATTTTTTTATAAGTAGTAAGTAAAAAAAAACATAATATGTTGTTCATCAAAAAACTTACAACTTCCTACTTACGACTTATAAGTAAAAAAACAGGTCTATAAAAAAGGTTAAATTGTAAGCCTTGGTAAAAGTTTTCAGAGAACCTAAATAGCACAGAAGGGATAAAATAAAACATAAATGAAAAAAGCAATTCAATATTTTATAAAATACCACATCACGGCAGATGTGTTACTGCTTTTGATTGGCATATTGGGGGTCCTTTCTGCAATAAACATCCAACGCAGTCAGTTTCCTAGAGTTGAGAGTCGAGAGATTATGATCGAAACGACCTATATTGGGGCATCTCCTTCTGAGGTAGAGAAGGGAATTACCATAAAAATAGAGGAAGAGATCACAGGCTTAGAAGGGATTAAAAAAGTTAGTTCTACCTCTGTTGAAAATATGTCTACGGTCAGTGTTGAAATTTTTAGTAGTTATAAGATCGAAAACATCCTAAGTGATGTTAAAAATGCCATTGATCGGGTCAACACCTTTCCTGATGACGCAGAAACGCCTGTGATCTATAAGAAAGAACGAACAGATGCAGCGGCTGATATTATGATTAGTGGAGATGTTGATTTAAAAACCTTAAAAGCCTTTGCAGAAAGAGCAGAACAAGCTCTTTTGGCGAAAAAAAATATTTCAAAAGTAATCTTATCGGGCTATCCTGATGAAGAAATTGAAATTGCCATTAAAGAAAACGTACTCGATGTTTATCAATTAACCTTTGATGATGTTGCTCGTGCCGTTCAAGGTTCAAACGTTGAGTTAACGGGTGGTAATTTAGAAATGGGAGATACTAAAATCACCATTCGTGCAGAAAACAAAGCTTATTACGCGGAGCAGTTAGAGAACATTATCGTTCGTACGAGTCCTGGTGGAACCAATATTTTGTTAAAAGATGTTGCCAATATCAAAAACCAATGGGCGGATATTCCTCAACGAGAATTTTACAATGGCAAACCTGCTGTTAAAATTCAAGTGATGAGTCGTTTGAGTGAAGATATTATTACGACAGCAGGAGAATCTAAAGAGTTTATTGCCGAATTTAATGAAGACAATGCGGTTGTTGAAGCCTTTTTGCTGCGAGATGGAAGTATTGGAATTCAACAAAGAACCGATTTGTTGGTTCGTAATGGCTTGACTGGTTTTCTATATGTTTTGCTTCTTTTAGGCTTATTTTTGAAACCAAGAATTGCCTTTTGGGTGGCGCTAAGTATTCCTATTTCTATTGCAGGAATGTTTATTATCATGCCCTTTTCTACCGTTAATATCAATATGTTATCCTTGTTTGGGCTGATCTTAGTTATTGGAATTTTGGTGGATGATGGGGTCGTTATTGCGGAAAACATCTTCCAGAAATACGAGAAAGGGATACCCGCCAAGGAAGCCGCCATTGAAGGAGTGATGGAAGTTTTACCTTCTGTTATTTCTGCCGTTATTACAACTTGTTGGTTCTTTATGCTCTTCTTTTTAATTGAAGGGCAAATGGGTGACTTTATGTCCAACATTGCTTTTGTGGTTATTTGTACCTTGCTCTTTTCTTTAGTCGAAGGTTTCTTTATCCTTCCTGCACATATTGCGCATTCTAAAGATTTACGACATGGAGAGAAAAAAAATGCCATGGAACGTACCAGTACTGCATTTTTTGACTTCCTAAAAGATAGAATTTATGGTCCTGCCCTTCGTTTTTGTATTAATAATAAAATGATTTCCATTTCGACGGGGATTGTTATTTTGGTCTTGTGTGGTAATTTAGTAAAAGCTGGGATTGTAAAAGTTACCTTCTTCCCTAGTGTGGATCAAGATAATGTGGTGGTTTCGCTGAAATTGCCTGCTGGAACAACCGAAAATGTGACACAAGGCATTCTAACAAAAATTGAAGCGGAGGCTTGGAAATTAAATACAAAACTATCGGCAGAACGAGACGATGACCAAAAAATAGTACAATCTATTGCTCGCTCGATCAGCAACAGCCCCAACGAGGGGGGCTTGTTTATTTCTCTACTAGATGGAGAAACTAGAGATATGTTGAGTTCTGACTTTGGCAATGAATTGCGAGATAAAGTTGGAAAAATCTACGAAGCAGAGAGTTTGACTTATGGACAAAAATCTATTTTTGGATCAGCGATTCAAGTTGGGTTTGTTGGTGAGAATATGGACGAACTCCGCAAAGCAAAAGATGAATTTAAAGATATTTTAGAAACAGATGACCGACTAAAGAACATCGAAGACAATGATCAAAAAGGTGGTTTGGAGTTTCACATAGAACTATTGCCTAAAGCTCGATCTTTGGGGGTTGATATTGCAACGATTATTCGCCAAATTCGACAAGGTTATTTTGGATATGAAGTCCAACGATTGCAGCGTGGAACAGATGAAGTCAAAGTTTGGCTTCGTTATACCGATCAAGAAAGAGAATCGTTTAGCGAGTTGCTCAACATGAAAATTCGAGTTGGACAAAACACCTATCCTTTAAAAGAACTCGTTCAGTTGGATCAAAAACGAGTGGCACTAAAAATTTCGCATGTAAACAATCAAGCGAAAATGGAAGTGAGTGCTTCTTTGAACGATCCAAACGCTTCTGCAACAGAAATCTTTAATAATGCAAGAGATGTTATTGTTCCAAGTGTTTTGGCAAAACATCCTAGTGTGCAGGTCATTTATGAAGGACAAAGTGAACGTGCAGGAGACACAACAACGTCTATGAAACGTTGGTTGCCTGTAATTTTATTACTTGTATTCTTTACCGTTGTATTAACCTTCCGTTCTTTCTTGCAGGCAGCGATTGTTTTATTGCTGATTCCATTTGCATTTATTGGCGTAGTAACAGGACACTGGATTCATGGACTTGCGATTAGTATGCTGTCTCTCTTTGGTATTTTAGCGGTGGCAGGGGTTGTGATTAACGATAGTTTGGTTTTGATCAGCACCATGAATCGCTTGCTAAAAGATGGAATGGGCTTTATGGATGCCGTGGAGGAAGCTAGTATTTCTCGTTTCCGCCCGATTTTACTAACTTCTGTTACAACCGTTGCAGGGCTATTACCGATTGTTTTGGAAACAAGTATGCAAGCGCAATTTGTCATTCCAATGGCGGTTTCTTTAGCCTATGGATTATTATCTGCTACCTTTATTATGTTGTTAATCTTGCCGCCTTTATTGGTGGTCGTTAATGATTTGCGTCGTGGATGGAGATGGTTGTGGGAAGGAGAAAAAGTTACTGCTAGATCTGTAGAACCTAGTGTATTGGAAGAGGAGGAAGACGAAGAGTAATCGCTTTTTAACGACTAAGCTAATTAATATAATAATACTTACGTTTGTGGGATTCTGATAGAAGGAATCCCACAAGCCTAAAACAACAATAACATGAAACTTAAAAGCATCATTATAGCTCTCTTTTGGAGTAGCCCTATACTAATGCTAGCCCAAGCGCCTATCCAATTGGATGCAGTGGTTCAAACGGCTATTGAGAATAATTTCAACATCAAAATTGCAAAAAACAATGTTGAATCAGCTATGACCAATACGTCAATTGGCGCAGCAGGTTTTTTGCCTACCGTTGATTTTTCGGGCGGTTATACTTATGGTAATAACAATACGACCACTACTTTTTCTGGTAGTATTCCCGATCAAACAGAAGGTGCTGCCGTTTCGCATAATTTTAATGCCAACTTGAATTTGCGCTATACCATTTTTGATGGACTAAAACCAGTCTATACCTTACAAAAGTCTAAGGTGGAAGCCCAATTGAGCAACACTCAATATCAGCAGCAAATCGAGTCTACTATTTATAATGTCATTCAAGCTTATTATAATTTAGCCTTGTTGCAAGAAGATTATAAAATTGCTACTGAAAAATTTGGCTTAACAAAAATTCAACTCAAGCGAGTTGAAACACAGCGCAAATACGGTCAAGGTTCGGAAGTAGAACGCTTGAATCTCTTGACGTCTTACAACAGTGATAGCACGCAATTATTGCGTCTAAAATTGAATATGCGCCAAGCTGTTCGTCAGTTGAACAAGGTCTTAGGAACAGAAGAAGTTGCAGATGATGCCATTGTTGAAGTAGATACAGATTTGGATTTGTCCCTCAATTATGAAACGGTCAAAGAAGCAGCGCTGAAAAATAACTTAACCGTGCTTTCTGCACAACAAAATATTCAAAAAGCCAATTTAGATTATAAAATCACAAAAACAGAGTTGTATCCCAAGTTAAATACAACGATTTCTTATGGTTATAGTGGCTCTAGAAATGATGTTGGTATCGTCCAAACCAATGATGCTTTTGGTCCTAGTATTAATCTAGGTTTGACTTACAACATTTATGGTGCTGGTGCAGTTAAGCGTGCTAAAATTCAGAATCGCCTTAATATTAAAAATCAAGAATTGAACTTGGAATTTGTTCAATTTGATATTGAACAAAGCGTCAAAGATGCGTATTCTAATCATGAAAATAACATTGCTTTAATTCCTTTGGAAGAAAGTAATGTTGCGATTAGCAAACAGAGTTTTGATCGAATTACGAAAGTTTATAATCTAGGGCAAGCCAGTTTACTGGATTATCAACGAGCAGAATTGAATTATATTCAAGCTCAAAAACAAGTAATTACGGCTAAGTATAACGCTAAGTTATCTGAGTGGGAATTGCGTCGCTTGGCAGGAACGATTGCGAAGTAGTTTTCTTAAATTAATCTATTTACGATCCTCTTTTTTAGCCTCAAAATAGCAACCATTTCAAAAGTGGTTGCTGTTTTTTT
>CALDEP010000267.1 GCA_937942475.1 uncultured Aureispira sp. | reverse complement strand
AAGGCAGATTGAACCATGATGGTTCCCTCATGAAAACCACAAAGAATCAATTTTAATTTACCTGGATAAGTATTAACATCTCCAATAGCATAAATGCCAGGAACGTTGGTACTATAATCAAGGGTATCTACCTCAATAGCAGAACGATTAATATTTAAGCCCCAGTCTGCAATTGGACCTAATTTAGGGCTCAAGCCAAACAATGGAATAAAGTGATCTACCTCTTTGGTAAATTCACCTTCTACTTTATGTTTAATGGTTACTTCGTTCAATTTTTCATTGCCATTCAAGCCAATTACCTGTGATTCTGTCAACAACTTAATTTTGCCAGAAGCAGCCAATTGCTCTACTTTTTCTACAGAATCTAAAGCCCCTCTAAAAGACTTACGACGATGTACAATCGTTACTTCAGAAGCCACTTCTGCTAAGAAGATAGTCCAGTCTAAGGCAGAATCACCACCACCAGCAATCACAATTTTCTTGTCACGATACAACTCTGGTTCTTTGATAATGTATTCAACGCCTTTGTCTTCAAAATCTGTAATATTTGAAATAGGCGGCTTACGAGGTTCAAAACAACCCAAGCCACCTGCAATTGTAATAACAGGAGCTACTAATTTAGTGCCTTTGCTAGACGTGAGGCAAAAGCGCCCATCTTCTAGTTTTTCAATCGTTTCTGCACGTTCTCCCAAGGTGAACCCAGGTTTGAACGGCTCAATTTGCTTCATCAAATTATCAACCAAATCCCCCGCTAAAATATCAGGGAATCCTGGAATATCATAGATGGGTTTTTTAGGATAAATCTCTGTTAATTGCCCTCCAGGCTGTGGCAAAGAATCAATTAAATGGCATTTAAGTTTGAGTAAACCTGCTTCAAATACAGTGAACAAACCACAAGGTCCTGCGCCAACGATTATGATGTCTGTTTCTATCATTTTTATATATTTGTTATTCGTTTTTTTTAGTAAAAACCTTCCTCTTTCAATTGAACAAGCCATTGTTCTAGGCGTTCGTCTGTTTGTTGAGGTTGGTTGTCTTCATCAATTGCCAAGCCCATAAACCAACCTTCTTCAAGGACTGCTTTAGAAGCTTCGTACTCATAGCCATCTGTTTTCCATTTTCCAACAATTTTTCCTCCATTTTGTTGGACAACAGTAGCAATTATACCTACACCATCAATAAAAAACTCTGCATAGCCTTCTTGGTCACCCAATCCAAATAATGCAACCGTTTTACCCGTAAAGTCAATTTGTTGAAACTGTTCAAAAAACTCGTCCCAATCACTTTGAAGTTCTCCATCATACCAAGTAGACAAGCCTAATAATAGGGTGTCATAAGCCGCAAACTGCTCTATAGAAGCATTAAAAACATTAATACTTTCCACTACATCTGCTCCAATTAAGTCTACTAATATCGTTACAATTTCTTCGGTCATTCCTGTGTCGGAACCCCAAAAAAGACCTATTTTCTTCATAAGTAAATTTATTCCTTATTTGTTGAAGGTGTTGAATTCGTGTGCAAATGTCGGTAAAAAAATAGAGAAAAAGGCATCTAAATTCATTTAATTGGATTGAATCTAAATAGAGAGGCAAAAAAAGACATTTTTATGAGTAAATGGAACATCATTTTCGAAGTGTTTGAGAGCTTAATAAATAACATTCAAGTAAAAAAAACAAAAAAAAAGCTACTTCGTTTGGAAGTAGCTTTCTTGATAATTGCTAAATAAAAATTAGAAGCAATTATGAATATCGTCAAAATTCTATTCTGATTTGATCAATTCTTTCACAGTAGAAGATTGTGCGCTATTGATGTGTACATAATAAATACCACCTGGCCAATCGTTCGTTTCTAATGAATAGGTATTCAACCCTTCTTGTACATTAATTTCTTTAGATAGAATTAATTGTCCAATGGCATCATAAACAATAATAGACGTTTCTTTGTCAATCGTAGAAACAATTTCTAAAGTAGCATTTCCTTCCGAAATAGGATTTGGAAAGATGTTGACCGTTTGAACGTTTCCATCTTTTGTTAATGCAGCTACAACAGAGTTTGTATATTCTACGGTACCATCAACATTTACCGTTTTGATACGGTAGTAATAGTTGATGTTTGGCAATACTGCTGCATCATCAATAAAGTAACTTTGAGGTACTTGGCTGTTTCCAGTTGCCCAATGTGTCGTAATAGCAACAAAGTTGGCATCATCTGTACTTCTTTCAATGACAAAGTGATCCACATCTACTTCTTTAGAAGTCGTCCAATCTACCTTGATGAATCTATTGTTAATAGCCGTTGCCGCTAAATCTGTAATTTGAACGTCTAATAAAACGATTCCAGAAAGAACACCAAAGGCAGAAAAATCTTCAAAACCCGTTCTTTTTAAATTGGTTGGCGCAAGATCACAATCGTTGTGTAGAACACTTGGAACAGCATAAGCAAATACATCGTCCTTAGAAATGGTCCAAACACTACCAATCCAAGGAGAAGTTGGATCTTGTGGCCAAACACGAATTTCGTATGTTCCACCATTGGTTACATTGTTAATGTCATCAAACATCCATTCACCATGTCTGTCTCCCCAAAAGTCGTTCATATTATAACCACTACATTCAATGGCTGCTCCTGCCGAGCTATTTGGGCTACCTGCTTCAAAGTAACCAGATAAAACATCGTAATTGTTGGCACCAAAAACAAAGTGCGTGTATTGAAAACCTCTACTGGTTCCATTATTGGCTACAGCAGCACCAGGTTCTAATCCAATAAAATAACCATACGTTCCACCAGCAGGGCTGATTGCACGACGGTGTTTTCCAATAATATATCCATTGTCTTGCAAAGACAAGTTATCACCACCTGACTGATGCCAAGTATCGTTAATATAATTTCCTTGTCCAGCAGCAACATTCATCATCCCAAATTCAGCATTATAAGCAGAACCATTGGCAGGATAAGTAATTGCGCCCGTCATTCCTATGTCACTTGTTACAATGCTAGTTGCATTTGTTGGACCTAAGCCTTGTGGGTCAAAATTAATGGAACCTCTAACATCTGCCACATACTGAGGCGTTGCGCCAGCACCACTGTTGACCAAATAAACAAACCTTTGATCATTGTTTAGTTCCAAATTATAAAAAGAACCATCGTTGACACCAGTTTGAGCAGTACCACCACGCACTGCGTAGCTACCAGAAATGAATTGGCGTTCTCCAACATTAACATCACTATTTTCAAGCAAGGTAGTTCCTGTACCTGTTTGTTGAAAGAGTTCGTCAGAATACATATTTCCTTGCACTTTTAGCAAGCCATTGTTTTCTAAAGTACCCGTAGCCTGTTGCATATGAACATCTCCCCATACGTGAACTTCTGCTCCTGCTTCAATGTGCACTAGTGCCCCATTGTTATAGAATTCATTAGAATGTTGAGCCTGAAGGGACAGCGCAAATAAGCTACTTGCTGCGAACAGACCACTAAGTGTAAAATTTCTTAAATTCATATATTCTGTTGTTTTACTTAGATTATATTTATAATGCTTCGTGGAGTTTAACTACGCTGCTACTCCGTGGTTTAATTTTAAAATTAAAAACATAGAAACACAACTACAATGCTCCAACAAATTAGTTGGTCCTTTTACAATACCTCTGTTTTTCTGTTTGTTACTAGAATTTAGGTATTGTTGATAAGCAAGGACGAGCATAAAAAAGAACGTAAAAAAGGCGTGTTTTATTTTTAGAAAAGACATTTAAGTATTTATTATCCCAAATAAGACTTCTAAAAAGAAAGACACTTAATACTAAATATACGTAGAATTTCACAAAAAAAGTGTTAATTATTAAAGAAATAAATAAAACTATTTTTTTAGTGAAACGATTTGTACTCAAATAATTAGACCTCAAAAAGGGGAGGTGCTGATTCTAAAGCCAATAGAGGATCAATGCTTTATTTTTTTTGGTAACATTTTGAACTGAATTTGAGCGTTTAGACTTTCGTCCTGATCTTTATCTAGCACCGCTTTTTCTACTTCTTCTTTAGACAATTTTCCCCAATAGTTGGCTCCAATTTTTACCACTTCTTCTTCCTCCTCCATGCAAGGTTCAAACAGGCTGATATGGTATTTTTTGTAAGTATAAAAATTGTTATTTTCAACCAAAGAAGTTCCTTGGTTATAATACTTACAGGAGAGTTTTAAATTGGTTTGATTCTTCTTGAAATCATTATTAGAAACTAAAAAAGAAGATCTTTTGGTCATTTTATACAGCTTGATCGCATAATCTTCAAACTTAATAAACTGGTTGTTGCTAATGTCAATAATACCTCCGCCCAGCATCCAAACAACCAACCCAGAGTGTCGCCCATCGCCTGTGAAATTTTTCAAGGTATTTTCTTTAAAAATAGTCGTTCCACCCAACATGATAGAATTGCAGCTCGTCATTTTGTTTTGTGTTACTGTCGCCAAACTTGTATTGCGAATGTTTAGCACTCGATTACAATCCTTAAAACAAGATTTAGTAATCCATAACTCTGCTTGCCGTTCTGTTTGTATCGCTGTATAGCAACTTTCAATGGTGCAGTTGCTTATATTAATGTCACAACCTTTGGAGCGAATGAGGTGTGTAGGAGCATTGCCCGTTCCTTTGAAAGAACAATAAGAGAAACAAACACCTTCTTGATTGTCAGGGTTATAGTCGTTGCAATCTTTGGTAAAAAAGAAGCCATTCCAATCTGCCTGATTTAATCCTGTGAAACTTATTTTCTGACTTTTATTGCCTTTTGCAATCAAATTGCCTGCAATCGTTAGTTGCGTTTCTTTAGAAAAGAAGACCTTAGTTCCTGGTTGTATTGTTAAAGTAATGTTCTTCTCCACAAGAAGATCCATGGCAATAATATAAGGGCTATTGGCTTTGGTCCAAGTGGTAGATTGGTCGATGGATTGACCGACATAGGTCGTTGCCATCGTAGAGTAATGGGTACAAATCCAACAGGAGAACAATAAGATCAACGATTTTTTACACAGCATAATGAATAATTGAGAGATTGAATGAGTCGTTCTGTGCAGGAATTATCATAGGTTGTCTTTTCCTAATCTGCTTGTTTTTAGGTGTATCTATATGTTAATTAAGGGGTTTAAATTAGAGCATTTAGTAGGATTTAATAATGCCTGATAAATCGTATTCGTTTAGAAACAGGGTTTATTGTGAAAATACAACATTATTTGGACTTTCCTATTTCTTTTTCTGTTCATATTGTTCAAATTGCTCTACTTTGTTTAATAACAAATCTTTAATGTAAATCCTTGAATCATAAGCTTTTTGCCATTCAAATAAAGTGTCTAATCTAATTTTTTCTTCTTGCAATTGATTTAAGTCTTTCAAATTGTCTTTATATTCTAAAATGCGAACTTTTAGCTCCTGATAATAGATGACATTGTCTTTAATTAATTGTAATGCCTTAGGAGATTCTTGTTCAATTTCATGAACCAAATTGCTTAACTCTTGACACTTTTGGTCGGTCAATAAACGCTTGTTGATATAAATGAAATCTGCATTCGACCGAATGGTATCTGTCGTGGTTTCGAAATCGGCATGATCTAGGTCTAGTTGCTCTAGGCTTTTTTCGGCTTTGTTTATTTCTTTTAATAAATCAACCTGTTTCTTGCTTAATTGTTGCTCCAAAGCGGCTAATTCTTCTTGAGATTCTTTGGTCGCTTCTTTAAGTGTTTTGGCTGCTTGCGCTTTCAATGACTCCAAGTAGCTTGCCGTTTCCTTGTCAACAGATTCTTTTAAATCTTGCTCCTTTTCTTTGATTAGCTGTTTTTGTTGTGCAATTAAGGAATTTAATTGTTTTTGCTTTTCAACGAGTGGACGATTTTTTTCTTCCAGACGCTGGATTTTGCTTAAATAATCTGCTTCTAAATCCTTAATTTCTTGTGCACCATTTTTAGCCTCTTCTCGATGTGTTTTGAGCTTGTTTCTTAATCTGAAAATAACAGGATCGCCATAAAAAACCGATTGAATTTCAGTATATTGATTCAAGTTAAAGATAATATTAGCGAGCTGTTCTTGTCCTGTTTTTGCCCAATAAGCCAGTTCAATGGGATCTTTACTGATTTTTGGATCTTTGGCTAATTTATCTAGCGCAGTTTCAAATTCTTTAAGCTTCGTTTCATTAACCGCCCAAGTATTGCTCATGTTCTGTTGCAAGTCAGACAAGGCTCTAATATTCTTCGCTTTTTGATGCGTATCATAATCTGCCTTAGGAAGCCTTGTTTCAGTCAGCTTTTTTATAATATCAGCAGAGAACATAGGATCAATGCCTATGGATTCAATTTTTTCTAAGAATCGATCAAATCGTTTGCGTACCTCTTGGCTGGCAAAATCCAATTGAAGTTCTTCTTGAGGATTGTCCAACAGGTCCATGTAAAAAATCAATTCAGATTTAGAATCCAAGCCCAAATCTTTTCTTATTTTTTGCAAGGCTTTATTAAGCTGATGTTCTATTTTTTGTTGTTGCTGGTGATTGCTATTTTTGAGTCTTTTTCTTTTTTGTGTAAACGCCCAATAAGCTTCTTTATGCTCATTAATGGTTTGGTTTTTTGTTATAAAGACTTTCAGCGTCTTTTTTGCAGCATCTTCTAATTTCTGACGATAAGCTGCTACCGCCGAAGAATGATCGACA